>JBAVTY010000639.1:0-4354 GCA_049696495.1 Candidatus Nitrosopolaris sp. | reverse complement strand
CTATATGTCTTGTTTCTATCATACCTGATGCAATTTCATGAAGCATAGGCGTAAAAAGGAGATAATTATCTTTGCTTACCATTGCAATATCGACACTTACGTCCGTCTGAAATCTTTCGTGTAATTTCCTTAATACAGGAAATACGTGGTATCTCTATGACAACAGTCCATTAAAAGAGAGTTTGGAAAAGTTTGCAAAATTTCCTATTTCTACGAATTTCGAAAATAACGAGCCTAGACTGTTGCTAGTCGCTGCAGATGTACAGGAGGGTGTTCCTGTGGTTTTTGATAGTTACGAGAAGGAAGACGGAACTAGAAAGTCACGCTACTGAAGGTACGGTAAGCTGAAACTTGATAGTAGATCAACAGAACATCAGCGGAATAATGATGATAATAAGGGATTTGAACATGTCATAAGATATGAAGATGGCATTCATGCGGACTTTGTTATAGCAAGCTGCTCAGTTCCAGTAAATTACGACTATACCATATTAGATGTAGAAAATTATTCAGTCGTAGGAGAAGATAACAACGGCGTTGTAGCAAGTTCTGACGATAATTCTTCGAACGACAGTAAGAGTGTGCGCTTTTTCTGGGATGGTGGGCTACTGGGCAATACACCTCTAAGGGAGACTGTCGTTGCTCACAGAGACTATTGGTATAGAGTAAGGAAATTAGAAGACAATATACCTCGACTCAAATTCGGTATAATAAATTTGCATCCAGTTAAACAAGAAGCTATACCCTGTGATTATGATCGTGTTATTGATAGAAAAAACGACATCATATATCATGACAAAACAGAATTTGATGAATACATGACGGTTCTTATATCAGATTATGCGATACTAGCAAAATCTATAATTAAATTAGCCGAAGAGAATGGAGTAAACAAAAAGAAGTTGCAGCAGATTTTGCATGAGGAGGCCAAGACTGTTAATGCAAGGACCGGCGAACAGTTAACATATGATGATTTGTTAAAGGCTAGAGTAGATGTTGATTTTCTTTGTTCGGTTGGAGCGAAAGAACGATATTCATACTATTTCAAATAAGACATTTGATTTTTCTACAACTACAATCAAACAACTGATTCAAGACGGATATCTGGAGAGTAAGGAAGCAATGAAAAAAGTTATTGCAAAGAACGTATAAATTCCATGGATTTGGAATTTAAATGAATATATCTAAGTTGCTAAGCCTAGTTCAATATTAGATCTCTTGCGTAATAAACAGCTATAATTGATTTACGATGCAATCCTTAACTATTTTCCTGCTAAAACTTTCGGCGACTTAACTCAAGTCTATAACTGCGTCTAGGCTGTTATAGTCTTCCTGTCGTACCAGTCTATCCCTGGCAACATATGCTGCGGACCCGATCATTCCAACAAGAAGCATGTATGAGGACAGTCCCAAAAATGCAGCAAGTGCTCACTCGAAATCCTGGGAGTACGGCTATGCTTTCAAGACCGTTGCAATCCAGATTTAGACGATTGTATCTGCCGCCATACACCGAACAGCACTTTCTAGAAGTATCGATCAAAGTATTGCCAAAGTTGAAGATTGCTCATGTCATTGGAAAAGCAGTATGGGACCAGGGAGGTGATATTCGCGATGTGATCTCAATTGGAAAGTTGGTACGAAAAAATGATGGCCCTGAAGAAGTTGAGTATGCTATACACGAGGGCCTTACACCGAATGGAGAAGTACTTCAAAAACTGATAGAAGTAGTAAACCTAGCAAACTCCATAGACCTGATTGATCCCAACAGAAGGCATTAACGCAACTGAACAAAAAGCAGGTATTGGATAAGTGAAATGTATCAAGACCTCGCTGCACTTAAGTTGGGGCTGCAATGCAAGACGTAATAGTGCCAAAATCTAGGTACGCCCACTAAGTCACAACGAACTCACGAACTCAAGTGCATTACATGACATTTCATTTAATTTCAAGAATAGGGATGAAGACTTAAAGAATTCAATCTTACGAAATATCTGTGCTTTCTCTGAATCTTTCTTGGTCCAGTATGTGGAACCAGAAGGAGGAGCAAAGGAATGGGTAATACGATCAGTACAGGGGTTTCCAGATCATTTTGATGGTATTCACATAGTAACGGATGCCATTAGTTTTGCATTTTTTGTCTAGGATCGATAAACGTTTGTATATGTCTGATACTACTATAATGAACATTTATGATCCCAGTGAACGTAACGAGATATCATGCAATAATTATAGTGTTGTCTTTAATATTAATGAGTACAGCTATCACATCTTCACAGTTGGCAAGTGCTAAAGATACGTCGTCATCAACATTAACGTCAACACAAAAGGCTTCACCAGTAGTATCAAACACTACACATCAAACCAATATGACCGAGCCTTCGTCCGTTCCAATTACTAGAATATTCAACATATATAATACTCATGTTCTAGGCTTTAATAATACTAAGGAAGTACAAAAAGCAAACCTTACAAGTGACCAATATTCATTACAAACTATTCTTGTCAACCAAGGAGACAGGGTTGTTGTGAATTTATACAACATGGAAGCTCCATCTGGAGACAGGCATTCATTTACAATTGATGCACCATACAATGTCGATATAGATACTGCGCCAGGACATTATGGAACAGCCACATTTGTAGCTGTTCACGAGGGCATCTTTAAATTCTATTGTAAATATCATATACCCTCCATGGTAGGAGAATTAATAGTCTTACCTACAGTAGGGGATTAGTGTTAAGTTGGCAAAGACAATGAACATGACTGCAGGTGGGGGTAACATAACAAACAGCATCCACTCGAAGACAAAAGATGTAAAGCCCTTGCCGGGCTTATAAGTACGAGTTTAGGAACTGCTAGCGCATAATTTATTACAAATTTAGGCATTTGGACCTGGCCCAAAAACCCTAAAACCAACTTAATAAGCTAGCAGTCGTTCTTAAAATGGAAGAGGCACGCTATGCTTTCCTTTTTAGGTTTTTCTGTTGTTTTACTACAGACATTTGTTCCTGGCATGACAGTTACTTCACTTCTTGTCTCTCCACATCTTTCCAGGGTTTAATGTCGTTCATTGATGGATATCTAAAATTCTTATCGCCGTCGTACATACCATCTGCTAATTGAGATTATTATTTTCATAAGCATTATCTACTAATTTTAGAAGCTTACCGTCATGTACTTCACTTGTTACCTCCAAAGGTAGGATTCTTTCCTTCTTGACATCAACTGATATTTGTATTTTCAGATATCCTTCTCTAACATGGCCATTTGTGGTGGATCCGTTCTCCGCTATTAGTTGGTTCGTGTGCCAGTTAAGAAAGTAAACAGAGTTGAATTGGGTTTCCGTCTCTTTGCACGTAATGGATTCGATACATATGCTATTCAAGCACAGCATAAATCCTTATTTTCGCACCAGCAACTTAAGATCTTCAGGTATGTTGATCGAGCCAAGCTGCAGACGGATAATCAAGAAAGTTATCGAATCGCTAACCTGATTGATATATTTTAAATCTATACAGTTTTTACAAGTACAGATGATAGTGCTATTGCCTTCTATTTTGGGTTGATGCTTTTCAAGCGCAGCCGCTTGCGCCTTCGCTATCTCTGAACATTGTTTACAGACGTCAGCCCACTTATTATTTTCAATAATCTGGTATTCCACATACAATTTTGTAACGCCACATTTTTTTACACGATTTCAACGACTAACGGTCAAGAGATACCATTTAAGTAAAATGTATTAGCGTGTGTATTGAATCCAAGGTGCTCGTAAGTTAATACTTTAAAATGATTCTCATATAGGTATTTCATCAATTGATCAAAGAGGCCTGCATTAGTATAATAGGGACGGTTAGCAATCAAAGCCACATTATGGAATATAATTAAAGGAACTGCATTTATTTTTCTACCTTGATTATAAGTATTCTGGCTATTTACTAGCTTTACAAAGTCGGAAAATATTTTAGTATTATTAAATGAATCCTTTATTTCTACTATATCAAGAGATAAACTTCTAGCCGTATATCTATTTGCGTAATTCAGTTCTCCATTAGGTCCATAAATTCTACAATCAGTTTGCGGATGCTTCTTAAAGCCATTACAATTTAGGAACATAAGCGGTGCCGTTCCAGATCTTCCTATATTATAATACTTGGCAACTGTGTTTACCACTGCTGGGTTATTTGACCCGGAATTGTAAGGATAAGCAAAGATGGTAGAGTTATATTCATGGCTAGCAAGGCATTGTTTTGAGCCACCAATTTCATAATCCAATAGTTTTTGGTTTAGTATGTTAAGATAAGGAGTATGAGTCATCGAGTGTGATTGTATATCCATGCCATCCTTTTGCAATGT
>JBAVTY010000638.1:0-2267 GCA_049696495.1 Candidatus Nitrosopolaris sp. | reverse complement strand
CCGGCAGCAGCGGCTCAACATAATGTTGCATAAGTTAACCAGATTAGCCGAAGTACACAATATCGCAGTTGTTATTACAAATCAGGTCCAGAGTCAACCAGATGATTTCTTTGCAGGCGGAGATGGCATACGAGCTACAGGCGGCAATATAATGGGTCATGCCTCTACATACAGAATTTTTCTTAGAAAAGCAGGACGAGACAGAATAGCAATAATGATAGACTCTCCTTGTCATGCTTATGACCAGACCAGGTTCACGATAGCCGAAGCAGGAGTTCAAGATGTTCAGGAATACAAGAATAAAGGACCGGAATGGTAAGGTGATTACAAATAAGTACCACTGGCGACGATAATAGGACAGGAACATTAACACTTCAAAAAGAGTATCCTGACCCGCGAACGCTACCGGCTCAGCCTTCATGGCAACAACCAAGGCCACAGCTCACCCTTTCAGAATTAACTCCGGGAAAGTATGTTTCTACAACTGCCAGAATTGCGTATTTGAAAACCTCAGAAAGAACTGATGCTCTTGGTACTAAAGTGGTGTTTTCTGGCATACTGGAGGATTCCACTTTTAAAGTACCTTTTGTAAGCCACCGCGTAACATATCCTCTCATTAGGAATTCCGTTTACAAATTCTATTCTGCTTATGTTCACGAGTTCGAAGACAAGTCAGTCTTATTGATTGTAACAGAACATACCAAAATTGAACCCAAGAATATCGAAGACTATAGAGAATTTGTTTGGGCGCCGAAAATAGAATCAATAAAACGACCTGCTCACCATGTCGCTTTGCAAGGCGTAATTACAACCATCCATAGCAATTCTGGACTAATAAGAAGATGCAACAAGTGCAAGTCAATTCTAAATGATTCTTGTCCTAACAATTGCAATGAAGGCTCGGGCTGGGATTTGCGAATATCTTCCAGATTGTACGACGGCTCAGGCTCAATTAAAATGGTTCTGACAAAAGATATCGCGTCCAGAATACTTCAGAAGAATTTGAGCGAGTTAATTTTGCTCGCAAATCAGCCTGTTTCCAGTACTACTAATCAATTTGAAACGTCCATTTGTAAAATAAAAATCCCTGATAATCTCGAAGTCATAGAAGCAGTAAGCGAAAATATATCGTCTCACAGAAAAAACAGAAGGCTCATAGTAAGCGACGGACGAAACCTAGCGGTTCTTCCTACAACCGAAGAACATAACTTTACTGATTTTACAAGACAATTGCATACTTCTGACCGAGAGGATTTGAAAATTATTAGAAGACTAATTGAGAAGGCTCTAGAAATCAGCATAAAGAAAGTGACAGAAAAGAACAAGATGCATGGAATATTTCTCCTAGACGAACCAATTCCACTCTATAGATGCGAGAGAGCGCGATTGTATAATGGTTTTTCTACGCGAATATCGGTACAGAAAAATGAAGCAACAATCGAATGGACACCGCAATCCTACATAAGGGAAAGTGTTCTTGATTATGTCCAATTACGAAGAGAAAAGGGCGCCTCTGCGAACGCTATTGTTCGGAATTTGACAACGTATAGAAATAGGGTTATAGTGGCTCCTACTGGTAACTACGGCAGCATTACTGAAGTTATCACACGAAAGGCTGGTAGCCACAGAGTATCTGATAACGACTCTAGAACTTTGGTAGAGTTCTGGAAGCAAATCTATGATATTGACATTTCACCTGATGAAATTCCTCTACTGAAGGTAAAGATAGTAAATTCCGAAGCCACATTTACTTATCCACCCAGCATGTGCTTTTTTGCCGGTGGTGATTCACTTGTTATCCCTGCTGGTGTACTGAAGTTTATTGAAAGTAAAAAGTCAACACTCAAGAAAAGAATGGATGAAGTCACAGATAAAGCAATCCCTGATTTAAAAATTGGTGATTTGAGTCTGGGGTCGGACGCTGCTATTACAGAGGCAAAAACAGATGTTCAAACGCAGCTGCTACAAGAAGCAGAGGTGTTATTTTTGATTCTTATTTTTGAACAACAAAAAATGATTAGTAAATTAATAACAAAATTGTGAAAGACGTAGAAACACCAAGATTGCAAAAAGTTTGCCGCAGAGTACGAACTACAATTTGAGGGCGGCTACTTACATTGGTAAAACATCGATTTAAGGATCATTCATTGGTAAAACATCGATTTAAGGGTCATGAAACTTTTATCAATATAGAACCTCACAGTCTGAAACAGCATGCCTCAATGATTAAGAGATTACAAACGTCGTCATTGAAACATACAAAAATA
>JBAVTY010000637.1:0-2324 GCA_049696495.1 Candidatus Nitrosopolaris sp. | reverse complement strand
GACGCGTCTTCTAGTACAACATACACTTGTACGTAAAGATATTTAGAAAAGATAAAACAATGAAATAGTATCATACAATAGAAATTGACATAAGCTTGGTTTCTCATAAATAATTAGTCTGACTATATACGGAAAGTGAAATACAGAAGCCGGGGTGACATTATCGGGGCTACTCTTCAATGCGATACCACCTAATCAGCTGAAAGAATATTTGTCGATCTTAGTTGATAAAATACGAAGGAACGCACAACGCAGAACAACCGAGAAGGGTAAACGTTTTTGATGGAGTATCTCCGATTATTTACATCGCCTAGAATATGAGTAAAGCTGAAATAATATTATACTAGGGTTAATGATTAAGGTCCATAGTAATATTATGTTTCGAAAATTATAGGCGTTGCTGAAGAGTTTCTATCCCTCTCGGCTTAATACCTATTTAGAATGTTCTGGTGCGTCTCTACTCAAAAGTGTTCTTCACAGTAAGAATCGTTTTGATGGTCGCAGCCAAATTACGACTACAAAGGATTATTTATGAAAATGCTAGATGAGTAAGATTATACTCAAGCGGCTCGTATTATTCCAGGAAATCGGCTTTAGTCCAAGTGATGCTGCTGAGGATACTTTGATTCTCGCTGTTGTTCTCCTCCCTTGTCTTCCCACTTTGCCTCTGACAGCCCCAACATGTTTCGAAATATATTCGCAGTCCCAGGCCCAAAACAGGCGTAGTGATTATTTGCAGCTATGATCGCAAGTCGAATATGCTCATCATCTTGAACATTTTTAATATTTTCAGCCCACTTCTCCATTTCCAATACTCTATCTCTTTGTATTCTTCCAAAATCCTTTTCTTGTGTGCTTCTATCTCCTATGAACCTCAAATACAGAAAATCTGGACATCAGGTTACATTACATTGGCAACATCAGCCATCTACAAAACGGGTGTTCCAGAAACTAAACGACCCACTCCATATGACGGTTCAGTTTTACCGTAAAGATAATAGAAAGTGCGGATTTGGTTCAGAAGTTTTATTATGGAGCTTTGGAATTGGGAAAAAGATAGCACGAATAATCGGCTACAGATATATAATATTGTACGCTAAAGGAGAGGTGATCCATCTAATCAGAAGAATTCTTTCCTTTACATTGGCGTTTGATTCATGTTGCGTAGATACAATCACCAGAAACTAAAGATTGAATTACCGAGTTAAAAACATAGCGAACAAAATCATCACAGACCATTCCACGTATTTCTGTTAGTCAGTATATCTGCAAACAACTGAAGGTCATTCAACACATAGTGCTGTGCAGCTACAGTTTTTGCACGACCAGCTAATGCATCCGCCTCGTCGGCAGTCATATTATCCTTAAAGCGCATGACATTGTAATGGTCCCATATCCAAAATCCTAAAGCATCTTCGTTCCCTGGTCTGTTTTTAGTTTAGTGTGTAGACTTTGTAAAGCTTGCCAGTGTCACGACTAATGTAATCCCATTCACCACTTCTGTATATTAACTCATGAAATTCTGCCTGTATGCCTGGATGCAATAATTTATAGACATTTTCTCCTACTGAAAGTCTATTCGAGTTGGTCAGTGAAATTATCTTTGCTGCTACATTCATAACGTATCCGAGTACATCAATTTGTGAGCTTTTATCATATGCATGTTGAACAACTACAATTTCTCCCTCGTCAATACTGATTTTTAAAGATACTTCAGGGTAATCATAATTCTTTAATATTGGGTTGATTCCGTTTTTGATCACGTTAGTCATCGCTTGTGCACATCTAACTGCTTTGTCACATGGGAGGTAATTAAGGCTAGGTGCAAAGAAAGCAATGACAGCATCACCCACATATTTTAGAATATATCCGCCATAACTTTCAACCACAGAGGACATTTCGTGTGAAAAGGTTCTGATTATAGTAACTAGTTTATCAACTGGCATTGTCATACTCATTTTAGTCGAGCCTACTAGGTCTGCGTACACAATAATAAGTGATAGCTTGGAGCCTATGTGGTTACGAAGATAGTCCTGAGCATGCTTTATTGAGGTATCGTACTGATAGACTGAAAACCTATCGTCTATTTTGACTCTGTTGTTATCGTTTTTGTTATTATTAGTCATTTTGCTTTTTCACCCTTCTTGAATTTTTTTCGTTCAGCCCTTATTTCGTCCAAAATGTGGATCTTACTGTGTGATTTTTAAGTTTTAGATAAACACATAAAAATGTACTCCCCCTTAAGATGACGTCGGACTCAGACCTTAACTGAGTGTTTGCGTTTTTCCGAATAAGCCGTGTCTATCTCTTTTTACATACTGGTT
>JBAVTY010000636.1:0-3447 GCA_049696495.1 Candidatus Nitrosopolaris sp. | reverse complement strand
TTTTCGCTAGAACCGATGCATACAAAGGAGGTATCCTTTATATTCACCCCTGCAACGGATTTAGGACCAGGAGAATACACGTTGATGCTTGGTGCACAAAATGATGCCATAACTATTATGAAAGCAGTTAACGTGCATATTCTTGATTAATGTCAATAGGTAGGCGTAACGCAGACGATCTCCTCTATCCTGATCTTCTATCTTGAAAAGACTTTCCTACAATTCTATCACTGGCATACCCCTGTATATTGACCGTAGCCCTCTCCATAGCTATGCTGCACTTTGACTGTAACGTAACTCTCACTCACCACATTTTCAAATCGTTCAATGTTTGCTTAGAACGTATTGTTTGTATGAGATCATAAAACTAGCTGAATGGAAAAGCAACCAGTGTGTCTCGATTGATGTATAATTAAGTGTAGCAACATTTCATGGAGTTAGGATTTCCTCAGTACATCCTGTACGACTAAGATGGTCTCTAGTCCATATGTAGTAATTATTATATCTCCCCACCCTCTAGATGATGGATATTCATGTTTCAGATACTACTTACACAAAAAAGCCTAAAGTCTCAGATAGTCGTCAGGGAAATTCAAATCTTATTCATACTTAGTATAGTAACTACTTTAGTAATAATGGCTGTTTCATCTGTATTAGCTGTCAGCACCATGCCGGGTAACCATACTAGTAGTGATAGTAGTGCCGGTAATATGACGTTCGTAGGTAATATGACTGGTGGAAGGAGCATGATGATGCCCGCCGGTAATATGACCCGGAACATCCCTCCAAAACGCTAAGATGCATTTGACGGAAGCTATAATGGATTTAAAGACTGGTAATACGAGAGAAGCGATGATGGAATTGAATTTGACAGATCAAGGTATAAAGATGCATGAACAAGAAATGAAAAGTATGATGATGGAACTGAAAAATGTGATGGCTCATGAAAGGTAATAAGACATCTATAGTGTCTAAGACCCCAACCTCATGACACGGCAGTACAATAACGTACTAAACTACAAAAAATCCATTATTGCATGCTCTATTCTCGTGTAAGAAATGATTAGCAGAGGTTGCAAGGTGTAAGTAGCTATTCATCGCCTAGTGTGTAGTACATAAGTTAGAATTTGCAAACAAATC
Organism: Candidatus Nitrosopolaris sp.; assembly: GCA_049696495.1. Taxonomy (GTDB): domain Archaea; phylum Thermoproteota; class Nitrososphaeria; order Nitrososphaerales; family Nitrososphaeraceae; genus Nitrosopolaris. The sequence continues at coordinate 2,307 of JBAVTY010000636.1, read as the reverse complement.
TTAGGTAATTGAAAAACTTAAATCAATCATGTCTAAGAGATATATGTGATTGAAAAATCAGGTAGGAATTCTGTCACTCCTTTCGTCCTAGGACTAGCCGCAGGTGCGGTAGCTATTGCAGTATCGATGCTTATGCGATCATTTGCTGGCGGACCCTTCATCCCAGAACTTGCATCGCAAACTCTATTCTCGCTGACGCCAGGACAATTTGAATCACAAGCAGTAGAGAATTTTGGTCCTCTCGCCAAATATTCTGCTTTTACAGCTGCAATTATTATTAATTTTATATTGTATGGCCTGTTTGCTGTATTGATTACCAGATTACATAACAAGTTCCATTGGAAGGGATATCTAGGAAGAGCTACACTGGCTTCGGTTGTAGCCTATGTTATTTTACTCATCATTGCGATTTTGCTGGTGACAATAACAGAAGCTCGTACTCACACACAGGCAACTTCTATATCAAGGTTAATTATCTACCTCATTCTGCCTCAGATCGCCTTTGGCTTTACGCTATCCTCCTTCTCCGTAAGGATTAGACGGCCATCAAGGAAACCTGGTATCGAAAAACCATCTGGTACTGCAACAGAGATCACAATAACAAGAAGAGCATTTCTTCGCGCTGCTATAGCAGCAGTAGTTGCTCTACCGATTATATATTTTGGACTGAATCGCTTGTTTCCAACACACGAAGTACAAATCCCTCCTCCTTCCTCTCCTTTATTATTACCTCCGCAAGCAAGATCTAAACCTTTGGGTTTTGAAGATCCAAGACTAGCACCACTTCTTGATTCAGAAGTAACACCAACCTATCTCTTCTACAGAATAGATATAAACCCCATAGTACCGGTGGTTGATGCAACTTCTTGGAGCCTTAATGTTAAAGGACTAGTCAATAACCCCTTAACAATCACTTATGAAGAGATAAAGGTCATGCCTTCAGTAGAAGAGTATGCTACACTGCAGTGTGTAAGCAACAAAATAGGAGGGGATCTGATAAGTACAGCATTATGGAAGGGCGTACGGCTCAAGGATGTGCTTCAGAAGGCACAGGTAAAGCCAGGAGCAAAGTACATTGCAGTCAGATGTTACGATGGTTACGATGTTGGGATACCTTTGGAGAGAGGACTTTTGGAAGGAAGCATATTGGCTTATGAGATGAATTTAGCTCCTCTTACTTCTGAGCACGGCTATCCTGTTAGAGCTATAGTTCCTGGATTGTATGGGATGATGAATCCAAAGTGGATAACTGAGATAGAGCTGGTTGATAATATTTACGAAGGTTATTGGGCAAGGAATGGTTGGACTAATAATGCCAGAGAAGCTACTCACTCATCTATAGTTATCCCTGGACAGGCTCCAGTAAGAGATAGATTTAGAAATTTAGAATTAGAGAATATAAGTATCACGCCTGGCCAAAAGATGCCTGTTGCAGGAATAGCCTTTGCAGGAGATCGCGGGATATCAAAGGTAGAGGTGAGCATAGATGGTGGTAGTACTTGGAAATCCGCTAGCATAAAGGATCCTCTGTCTAAATACACGTGGGTCCTATGGACAGCAGGATTCGTGCCAACTGCCGCTCAAAGCAATTATAAGATTGTCGTTAGAGCAACTGACAAAACAGGAAAAGTCCAAACAGCTGAGGTAAGACCACCATATCCAGACGGGGCAACTGGGTACCATATGATCAATATTTAGAAATGGCACTATGATAGTTTATGCAGTGATACATTTTCTATTACTTCTTTAGCAATATCTTTTTGTACGTTTGATGCTCGAATCGACGGCGCCTTGCAGATCAGTCGCAGCCAATTTTAATAATAATATACCACAAATTGAAGCTCAGTGGCAGTAATAAAGCCAATGTAAGATCTAATCCTGCTTTTTGCATCTTAGAAGTAATACCGGACTACATGATAAGTGTCGTCTCTTGTTTCAAGGGAAGGCCATTGCGAGATGCCTGCTAAGACAAACACAAGGAAAAAACATGTATTAATCACGAATGCCCTTCAATTGTGTACCTGAGATTGGGGCATAAGATTCCATTTGCAACAAATGTCTCACTTGATGTTGACTACAACCAATTTTTATGTCCATCATATTTCATCTTTATAAACAGCTTGAAAGGCTGTCTAAGGAAATTGAAGAGGTTAAGAGTTATGTAACCGATTGCATTACTCTTATCTGTAAGATGTCAGTTATCCTTCTCCCATGAGTAGCATTGTAATTCTCAGTCCATCCTTGTACTGCTTGTCCAATATCTGATTGATTTCTGAACGTACTATTATCAATGGCTTTTCTCTGTAG
>JBAVTY010000635.1:0-2142 GCA_049696495.1 Candidatus Nitrosopolaris sp. | reverse complement strand
GCTGTTTCTATATCCGTTTCTGGTGGTATTTCAATAGTGCGATGGTATTTCCTTTGAGGATCTTCGCTCTTGACTCTTCTTCTGATTCTAAAGTGCCATCATTAACATTTACCATAATTTTGTCTTTACTTAGTCCAGGCATTTCTACTACTACTTTCACTTCCTTGTCAGTTGTGCTTACATCCACTAAAGGTTCCATCTCGCCACTAATTTCAGGTCTACTGATACCACCAAACCCTCTTGATGATTTTACGTTGCCAAATTCTCTTACTTTTGGTTTACCGTCAGGTCCAATAGTCATTGAATATCCATAGACTATTAGTCATACCTCTCTTACTTTTCCACCTTATGGTGTATTATATTCTCTTATCAAGTCTTTGGGTATTCGTTTTTCTATATCTTCAAATTCTCTTTACATATGTCGCCGCATTTGATCAAATCCTCTGAACATATCGTCAAAAGATCCTCCTCCCAGACCTCTTCTTCCTCCGCCAAAGAATCTGTTGTACCAGTCAAATGGTTCTATATCGTCTGAACTCAAATCCCTTTATTCTTCAATAGGATATCTAGCACACATGCTACTTAAGATTTTAGATAAGCAGAGATGATTAATTCATTTTGGAAAAAATCATGGAGATAACCTGCCCATGATGAACAAAATAATCAAATAATTGTATGAAATTATGTTAGTCGGTCTATATCCTTAAGTATTACAGTAGTGAGTTGAGAGCTAGTAATAAAAAGACATGTCTTCAGATAAAAAAGATAACACTAATGACAAAAACACCACTCGCAAAGTAGCAAACCTAAAAGTAGCTGAAGTAGCGGAACAACGCGACGTAGGAAGAAAAATTGCGCGCATAGATCCAGATATAGCTGAACGTCTGAACTTTTCTACCGGGGATGCTTTAGAATTGTCATCGCTTGGAAAGAAAAGTACTGTTCTAAGCTGGCCGGCAAGGGAAAGCGACAGAGGCAAAGGTTTGATACGCATTGATGGATTTACCAGAAATAGACTTGATGTAGGCATTAATGGTACAATAGAAGTTAGAAAAGTGGAATCAAAAGATGCCAAGAGTATAACCCTGGCTCCGACCGAACCTCTTAGAATAGTAGGTGCAGAAGAGTATCTTGTCGAATACCTAAACGGAGCATTAATGTCCAAAGGTGACACAATCCCAATCAATGTAATGGGTCAGAGAATAGATCTTGTAGTAATAGCGACCAATCCATCCGGGCCCGTTATCATTAAAGAATCCACAAAAATTACAGTTTCTGAAGAAAGCGCCAAGGCAGCACAAATAGCAAAAGAAGGTGGAGTTCCTTCAATTACATACGAAGATATCGGTGGCGTCAGAAACGAAGTTGCGCGAGTTAGAGAAATGATCGAGCTTCCTCTCAGACATCCAGAACTATTTAAAAGATTAGGAGTAGAAGCGCCTAAAGGAGTTCTTCTTCATGGCCCTCCTGGAACAGGAAAGACTCTACTTGCAAAGGCAGTAGCTAATGAAACTAATGCCAACTTCTATACTATAGGAGGTCCTGAAATAATGAGCAAATATTATGGAGAATCTGAAGAAAGGCTCCGTAATGTCTTTGAACAGGCAGAAAAGAATGCACCTTCAATTATTTTTATTGATGAAATTGATTCTATTGCACCAAAAAGAGAAGAAAGTGGAGATCTTGAGAAGAGAATAGTATCTCAGCTACTATCAGCGATGGACGGCATGTCTTCAAGAGGAAAAGTAGTAGTGATAGGAGCTACAAACAGGATTAATGCCATCGACCCCGCATTAAGGCGTCCGGGGAGATTCGACAGAGAAATTGAGATAGGTGTACCAGATAAGACTGGAAGACTAGAGATTTTACAAATACATACTAGAGGAATGCCTGTTGCCAAAGATGTTAATTTGGAAAAACTAGCAGATATCTCTCATGGTTTTGTTGGTGCCGATTTACAAGCTTTATCGAAAGAAGCTGCGATGAGAGCATTAAGAAAAGTACTACCTGAAATTGATTTATCATCTGAAAGTATTCCTGGAGATACATTAAAGAAAATCATAGTTACAATGCAAGATTTTACCGATGTCATTAGAGAAATGGAGCCATCTGCTATGAGAGAAGTATTCGTTGAAGTTCCTG
>JBAVTY010000634.1:0-2456 GCA_049696495.1 Candidatus Nitrosopolaris sp. | reverse complement strand
AATTACAACTATTGGTAATAGAAAAATAAATAAAGTTATCTAGAACTGAATCACTATAGTGGTCGATTGGAAGCAGTCATTACCTCAGATAATTACTGCGCTTATAGGCGGCGGTCTGATCGATGGTCTTTTGAAGCGGCACCAAGTCTATCACGCTGCACATATTAGATTATGTACAGTCCAAAAGTAAAGAAACACTAGAAAAAAAATGTAGTAGTATGGGGTAGTTTTTTCTTAACAGGGTGTTTATGACTAATTTGACCTCGAAAGATGCAAACAACGATTCAATGCCAAAACGAAAAAGGGTACTAGTTAAGCCACAGGGGTTAACCATTCTTCAACCCCTCTTTCATCACCTCCCAATACTGACCAGACTATTCTACAAACCTTAGAAGGTCATATCCTACCTTTACTTCCTAGGTCACCGTCATATATTCATAATATTCAGCTAAAACTTAGCATTATCCCTCAATGTTACGTAGAACTTGACTTTCCCACTATACCGGGTAATAAGGGAAAGAAGACGACAGCAGTTATTGGTAAATCGAAAGTTGATTATACTTTCTATCCTAATGGGACAGTAAATGTTGAAGTCATGTGCAGCAATCATCCTTTCAGACTTCAAACTGAAGAAGATCGAAGCCATCTCTTGATTTTCTTCGGTCAACTTAGAGAACGGTTAATATCTATTGTAATGGATAGCCATGAACGAATAGTACCAAATGTTATGGAATGGCAACTTACTGAATGTGATATAAATAAAGATGTAAAGGTTAGTGGTTCGTTTCATTTCACAGGACTAAAGATTCAGGTAAAACATATGGATCACGTATTCAGTCTTTATATCAAGTCAATGGGTAAGGATACAGTATACAGGGTAGAAGAAAGGAAGCACCCAAGCACCCACATAAACCTGCTATCGATTTCATAAATGATGTCTTTAATCCAATAGAAAAGTTCGAAAAGCTAGTTTCAGAATTAGTTAGAAAGGAATTGAAACAAACGCAGTAGGTTTCTCCCTTTTTTCAACACTAACCTCAAGATTATAGAAATCTACATGTCAAAACGCATTCGTAATTTTTGTATATCTGATGGAGGGATATAGATTCCTTTAGCACAATTTTCCCTGCCTAACGCCGTTAGTCTTACATTGTTGTTACGCGGATCACGTTCGATGAAATGAAGTTGTAGAAGAACTTGTTCTGCGATATTCGCTACGTCATTCTTATTGTCGTATGCCCCGACTTCAGCCGCAAGTCTGTTGATGTCTTGTGATTGAGGGTCTGTATTGCACAGTTGACGGAAAACATTTTGCCCTATTATTACGCAATCACGAGAGAAAAAATATGAAGAAATAGCTTAATCCGATGAACGGTCGAATTAATAGGAATTTGACAATACGTTGAAAATCTGACTTGGCTACAGCAAAAAGAAATACAAGAAGGTTTTTGATACTGCAATCATTAACTAACCACCCCCCACCCTCTAATAGTAGTCCCAAGTCTTTTAGCAATCATGTTACTTTAGGTTTTTATGGTTTGTAAAAACACATGTGAAAGATTATATTCTAAAATTATCGTTGGCAAAAGTCCATATCAGGCCGGTAAGAGATATTGTAGAAGATGTGAAGTTTATTTCTACCAAGTGGAGAGATTCTGTCGATCTTGCGGAATGACATTAAGAACTTCACCGGCTGGTAAAAAAAGACTAAGAGAAATGTAATTAGTCAAACTTAAACACGTAATGAATGATAATGCCTTGGTTAAAGCATTTGCTATGTCAGACACTTTAACTGCTAATTTCTTGCTACCCAATAGCTGCTGTAGGATTGTGATACGTCGTCGAAGCATTTCGACCCTTCTCTAGAATCCCGAGAAGAGAATCATAAGTGGCTAAATAAATGAAAATCATTGGTTAGTGTAAATAAAAGTTTTAACACATGCAAACAACAGCATCTATTCACACAAAGCATTAATAGTTTAATATGACGTTTATATTATGACCGTAGAACTTGATAGATTACTTGTAAGATTTAATGATGACACTTACCGGCCTGCCAAGACGGTACGCGTAAATTATGAGAATGAGGATCATTTTGCTATTACATGGGAAGCTAATGATGACGTCAAAGTCGAATCTAATTTTAGGAATCCCAGAGGTTTCGATCAAGATAAATGGAAAATTAAGGTTCCTGATAAGAATCATTTGGTTAAGGTGTCGATAAATAATACATTTTGGATCATTGAAAAATGGATAAGGGATAAGAATGAACCCTTAAGTAAGTATGGCAGAACTATGGGTTTTCTAGATGTCAAAGTGGATTATGGAAGGCCTCATAGGTAAGGATCCATACCAGTACTAGTTTTTAGATTCAACTATGGCTATTGGTAGAAATATATTCGAAAGACCATATTCAAGTCGCATATCAGACTAACTAGTAGTCTCCGATAGTGCAT
>JBAVTY010000633.1:0-9122 GCA_049696495.1 Candidatus Nitrosopolaris sp. | reverse complement strand
GGTACAGATAACACTTCTAAGCTAAGCCTGTGTTGAACAAAATTATCAAATAATTGTATGAAATTATGTTAGCCGGTCTATTAGCAGGCACTGTTCAGTTAAGTATGTCAGGGCTATTAAAATTCCTCCCGATCTTGTATGCAGCTATGGATAATGCAATACAGATCGACATAAAGCCATGGAAGTTTAATTGGGGATATGATAAGTTAAAGATTCGGTTCAGTGGAGCCATGACAGACACTTTGGATTGGTATTTTTCTGAGGATAATGTGAACCGAAGTTTTGAGTGCTATTTAACGATTAAGAAGAGAAAGTTTTTTTTATTGATGTTAATCTTAAGCCATGTATCACTTACACTCCCACGACATTCTATCTTTCAAATAATCTAGAAGTATGCTTCGTTGGATAACATGCTTTAACCCTAAAATATGATAAAGATTTGATAAAAAGTTAAGAAACCCTACGCCTTGATCAACAATCCTAGGAGTTGTGAAGAATTGGACGAGTAGATTTCTTATGTCATCCCTATACTTCTCAAAATCTTCAAGATTTTCAAGTTTACGGAACCGTTCTATCAGTCTAACCGATTTTGATAATATGGTACACTTAGGTTAACCCAAATTAAGATGGTAGCTCGTAATTCAACACCCGTCTTCTATACTTGTATGCGATTCTATGGATTAATCCCATCAACTCTAGGTCATCTGAATAAGGTTCAACTTCTAAATCCGATAACATAAAAGGTGGACGAGAGTTATTACTAGATTTTTTTAGCAAAGGATGGAGCTTTACTCCAGATCCTCGTGTGACACCAGCTTCTACAAGGGTGTTTTCATTATCATCTGAAATGTCTGCAATGACGATTAGCGCATTGGAAATACCTTCAATTACGGCCTTCTGAGCCTCATCGCCCATTACGTTTTGTCCTATTTGACAAGGCATAGCAGTTGTACGTTCAATATGTTCTTTAATGAATGTTTTTCTCTTATTATTTTCAGACGAAAAGTCTGTTGCAAAAAATACATAATGTCGTCGAACATCTGTTCTCCATTCATCTCGGAGATTTTTGAAAATTTTTTGTAAATTGCCGAACCCACTTTCCTTTGCTGTGTTTATATCTAAACGCAGGACTAATTTATCAATGTAATCTGGCAGCTTAACAGTTGGCTCGGCGACAATTAAATATGGCAGTTTAAACTGAAGTGCAATCTCGATCTCTCTGAGCATAGGATCTGAAGTAATCACACCGCCACGATCTGGTAGTATTGAAACAAAGGCCCCACAACTGAGCATAATGGATTTTATTCGTTCCTGAGCGTCTTTTCTATAGAAAACTTGCTGGCCTTCCAAATCGCCTATTAACCTAAATCCAAATTTAATTAATAAATCGCATACATAGTTCGCTAGATCAGCATCATCTTTGTGCCAAGTGCGACTAATGTATATATCCTGTTGATTGAACTCTTTTCCCATCCCTCTATGATATAAATAAACCAAAAGTTGGTTTGCAGTATCAAGGTCTAAATTACGATTAAAAACATCAATACAATTTACCGGAAGCATAAAATCTGGGGCAAGCAACCTCTATACGAATCGGGACAATACGAAATTCTTTAAACCTGCTTTGCTGATCTTTTGCTGTTTTATATTCCCTTTCTATCCAGCCGTTAGCTATGGGAGCCCTTGATAATATTAGAATAATAGAACGACATTGTGCAATAGCTTCAGGTAGCACTGATTCTATTGGAACAATACTAGGCAGGTCAGGTGTATCATATAAGACCGAAATACCAGCTACATCTTTCAGCCAGTGATAGATATGATCAACTTTTGCCTTATCCGTACTCTTACAACTAAGAAAGGTATCATAGTCACGCTCCTGTAACCGCTTTTCCTCGTTATCCGTTACAGCATGGTCGTTAAGGCTCATCCTCTTGTAAATATTGTAAAATGTAGGGTCGACCGATTGTATATCACTAGTTCCAAGAAGGATTTCTCGGAGTTCCCTCATCATCTCTCCTGCAACTTGCAGTGCAGAATTCTCTTCGCGTTGTGCTTCAGCAAGGTTGCCTATACGGGATTCTTTTCTATAACCTTGCACCTTACCTCGTATATTAATATAATAGTCGTTTATCGTTTTGAGGTTTTCGTCCCCTAAAATGCTTCGGTATTGATTCCCACTTATTGTGTTAACAAAACCAACTAATCCGTCCCAGAAAACGGGTAATGTCGTCTCAGCTGCAAAAAAAATTGATAGCTTTTATTCAAAGATTCAAAAATATTTGTAACTCCACTTCCGACTGAATCATTACCAGGTTTCGTATAGTTTCAAATTTATTACCCAACCCCAATTCAAAGTTTATAAATTGAATCAAAGAAAGCAAATCCATAGATAATTGAGCAGAATATTTCGACTTCTGAGCAAAAATAAGAATGAGGATAGCAATAATGACAATTTAGATTGCCAACGTATAGTAAAAAGTTATGACGGCAATACTGCAGTTAAGCATTAGTACTAAATAATGTATCTGAATAATGCATTATTGATTTTGAAAACGCCGCGAGCTCTGATAATGCTGACGGTCGTCGGAGTTATTCCAGTTGCATGCACGCAGACAGCATTCTCACAAGTGCCGCAGCAAAGACAGATTCTTACTTGCGATCATTCAGGGTTTCCATCTTGCTATAGTACTGGTTACGATGCAGGCCTCCTCAATCGGGGAACCTTCTCTAGTTGTGGTGGCTTCATAAATTCGTTGGGCAGTCCTACACAAGTACATAATTATTGTTCGGGTTTTAGTGCTGCACAACAACAACAACAACAACACAAATAGATGCAAATATCAAAAACCAGACAGCTAAACAATTATTTTCCGAGCGCCTGTAATGGTTTCGGAGTTTACTAGAAGTATTAGTATTAGTATTCATTTCAATCAACTTTTGTGTTGTAACAACGGCAACTCTTACAATTTCTCTATTAGTGGGGTTGGTTTGCCTGTTGGAGCCTTCACTGCTGTCACGGCCTTGACCCTTTGTACCGGATTGCCATGACAACAAGTGGCTTTCCCTGCTGGAGCCTTCACTGCTGTCCAATCAGGATTACCAGAATTGTAGAATCTAATTTTATTGGCAGCAGATACTATTTGGAATATATAGACAGGTTATGATCTGACGCCGCCGTTGAAGATTCGGCGCTGATCTTCTGTATTTCCCTGTTGTCTTTCCTTAATTCTAAGACTAATACGCCAAAACTTTATGATAGACTTCGAATACTTCTATCGTCTCTTTGACAGGGCCATGGCAATTGTGTCAGAATTGTTCGAAGATTAGGTTGTGGCTATCTATCTCAAAAATTCATTTAACATAACTGCTCTTAATTTTATTAAAAATTTAGTTTTCAGTGGTGGTCCGAGAGCAAAGCCTGGCATAATTTCAATCAAAGATGCTGATACTTTAGAATCCAATATTGATAGTTTTAATCACAAGGAATAGCTGTGGAGAAGCATGATGATCCTGGTAGATTTGGCCATCCATTGTAAAAAGGAAGGCATTAACTTAACAGATCTCATGTCTGCTTTACGGATTAAAAATTATATCAAACAGTTAGGTGCAGTCGACGAAGAACAGGTGGAACAATTCATTGCTAGATGTGCAAACTCACAAGACCCGCAAAAACTTGTTGATGTCCTAGATAAGATAGGACATATTGACGTACCACTTGGAGAATTGGAAAATCATATTAAACTAAAACATGTCGAGAAGGAGGAACTTTCACATGAGATAAATGAGGCACGAGCAATACTAAACAGTGTTAATGTTGATAAACGGATAATCGAAGACTTTAAGGAATTGAAGAATGAGATGGACAAGTATCACCTTGAGGATCCCAAGAAAATCCTCAATGTACTACGTGCTTTGAAGAAGTACAAGTACGATGATAAGCCGATTATGGCAGAATTCTCTGTTAGACGTTCCATGAAAAAAGAGAGAATAGGAATCGAATTTGATCGGCGCAGACTAAGCGAGGATAAGAAAAGTAAAAGATGTGTTGCCCATTAGCAGAACAAATAATGCGACTCAAATTGGGAATAGGTAAACTCTTGGCGTTTCATTCCGCATTGTACGATGCGTAGTTGGAAAAATAAGAGCAAAAATCCTTTATAAGTAATGATCTGACTTGTACTTATTGGAAGAGAATTCATGTGATTCTGACGTACAAAAACAATTACTCGAAAGATTAGGCCCTGGTAGTTCAACTATTAACCCCCATTCGCTCTATATCACCAACATGAGAATAATTTATCGTAAACCTACATGGGGCGGATTAAAGTCTGATATTATAGATGTCAATTATCAGGATATGGCAGACATCAGATTGAAGCGAGGCATAATTCACACAGACATATCATTAAAATCTCGTTTTCATACCGATGAGATTACACTAACCGGAATTAGTAACGACATTGCCGAAAAGGCAAATGCATTGATCCAACAAGGAATTAGGGGAGAGCACATCGGACAAGGCATGTATCGACAGCCCCAACAAGCACCACCCAATTATAACTATGATCTAGCTGAAACACAAGTTGATGAAGATGCGCAGTCGAATATCGACCCATTAGACAGATTAGCAAAGTTAGTTGAGCTGAAACAAAAAGGCGCATTAACAGAAGAGGAATTTCAGAAGCTCAAAAGTTGGATAGTGAGCAAATTATAAGTATCAGTTTATTCATCTACCAATCTGGTCCCAATGACGAGAAAAGAGGGAAGTTCTGTTTATACAAATTCATATTGTAAATTTTTGCCGGATAAGTAAAGTGAGTCGACTGGGCTGGACATAGAATTCAATACAAAAGGTGGTGCCCAGTAGATGAAAAGGAGATACAGCAGGCAGGTTTTGATAAATATCGAAAGTACATGACAAAAATATTGAAAGATGATATCACGAATCATCCTTATGAAGGGGACCAGGCGTCTTAACAAAATACCTATCTAATTAAAAAGAATTCAAGACGCTTAATGACATCATGAATATATCAAAACTATATCGCTCGCTATCTAGCTATATACGTCGACATAGAATTCTATCACAGACTTCTACCAACTATTTCAATAGAAAAATCGGGTATGATTTAGTTTCGATGATAACAATCGTAAATGAAAAATAGTATAACAGCAAACTTATGCCTAATCGAATGAGTAAAAATATGATTATAGCGACAGTCGCATTAGTATTATTCACAGTTATGTTGACATTCGCTGCATTAGCATATCCTTACGATATAGCAAACGCGAGAAAGTTGATAGGTGCTAATCATATAAGTACCCCTCACACTACTAACTGTCATGGTGATGTATGCAAGTTGATAGGTGCTAATCATATAAGTACTTCGCATACTACTAGTTGTGATGGCAATGTATGCCATATATTAGTATGTATCAACAACAAATGTCATGGATCAAATCCAAGTCAAGGATCAAATTCAACTATTCCTTCGACTGACGATGAGCAATGACAGAAATAAGAACGGGTCGATCGATATGACCTCTCCTATATAACAATAGTACAAATTCATTTTATTTGAAAAAAAAATTGCCACAGCTGACCGCTAATCCAACTCTTTCCGTCCGAGAAAATATTTCCCAGATGACGATTAAAGAGGGTCGAAAACAACAATAACAAGATCAACGATGCTTTCAACCCTCCTATGACGAAATTATGGTGGTATGTCGGTTTTGCGGCGGTGCTTAATGTAATAGCATTTTTGTTTTTAATTCCAGACTGTGAATTCTATTGGTGTGCCATCTGACTCTAGCCATCTGTTTCCCACACATGGTTGAAGCCTGTACCGATCGAAACCCTACAATCTGTGCTCAACGATTTAGAACGTCTAAAATTAATCACTTTTTGAATTGCTTCTTGCTGAAATTACGAATAATCTACTGACAAGACTCTCCTACAGTACAAAAAATACTGTACCGCCTACTACAGATCGGAGTCTATGCCTGTAAAGATTGTCCCCTCCCTACCTTCTCTACACCCCAGAGATTTCCCTGTTGCACCTTAAATCTTCTTATGATGGCAACTATTTGTTCTCGAGCTTCATTCAATCTGTTCCAACGATGTTACTTTTTAGCAAGAAATAGATTTCATTTATTGGACAGACATAGAACAGAATTGGTTACACACTTACGTCTAAGAGGTAAAGGTTTTAACATGGATTATACATGTCCAGTTATGACCATTAACTTGATTTCTTCAAAATATCTTAAATAAGACCGCAGCTACTGGGAATAATGGTAGACGAATATAGGGAAGAGCTTAAGGAAGCAGAGGAACGAGTTAGAAGGGAATATCCTGATCTCTATAAGGAAATTGTATCGCAACGATTAACAACTTATATTGATTCTTGGAGGAAGGGCGAACAAAAGACAGACGCCTCTCCCATCTAAGCAAATACAGGGGAAGAGGGAGATCCGAATATTGTGAAGAGTTGCGTGTTCATGCCTTCAAATGCCAGCTTTCCTAAAATCTAAAAACATTCGTGTTAAGTTGAGCTGGGGCGAAAAACCCCATCTCACTTCTTTTTGGTCTTACTTCCTTTAGACTTTTTAGTAGATTTCGCCATTTATTGTGTTTGATATCTAACCATCGCATTTAAAGCTAGTGTGTAATACTAATCACACCATCAATGGAATCTAACTTCGCATTTACAGAATATAATTCTACACCCATGGTCATCATAATTTAACTTCGAATGGCAGCAAGACCGCATATATTCTGTTTTGGTTTCAATTCTTCATACATTACCCTCATGTAAACAATTTCCCCCCTGAAATAACTCCACTTAAAGGTATTTCAGTTAGCATACGACAAGGAAGACATAAACCTCTTTATTCAGAAGCCTATTGAAATAGATGAACTGGTACGACAAATAAAGGAAGAGTTAGAATCCTGATTCGAATAGTTATATCTGTAATGTACAACCGGCTCAAGTGACATGTTCGGTAAAGAAACTACTATTTTGAGTAGAGATGAATGCACACTGAATTAGATAAAATCGGTTTGCAATTCATGAACATTAGAGGAGGTTTTATTGGCAGGCTTGTGGTAATTAACAAAAATTATACGATCTTCTCTGCAATATTGTGTGTGTGCTATAAGAGCTGGTCTATTATCAGATTCAATGACCAAACAGCGAATCGACGCATCCCTAGGCATTATTAGTCTAGTTGCAGCCACAGCTGTTGTAATCGCATGCACAATTACGATACCGGCATTTGCAATAAAATTCTTCTTCAATTGCATGACGGACATCGCCAACGAACACGAAAGGCATGGCATCGCGTGGCGCATGGGAGAATGGCTTATGGTGCAAGGTTCCGGATCCGCCGTCATGGTGCTACCAAGGATATCATGGCGGCTTGGGAGGACAATATTGGGGAGTCGGATGGCACCCGCGGGACAATACCTATGGCGACAACAATGGCTATGGCATTGACTATAAGGCTACCATGAAGGCTATGGCTGCAACGATGGTCAGGTAGCTCTGTGTCAAATTGGAGAGTATAACCTCCATTTGAGCCAGGTACATATACAGTTGAAGCACACTATGATGGTGACAGCGACCATACGTCAGCATCTGCAACAAGAACAATTACGGCTTCTGCACCATCCGGAGGGTAGGTTAGGTGTCATCCTCCTTTTCTTTGCAATTTCATCTGCTGCCTTTTTATCAATTCCTTCTGCCAGCAGCTTTTTGATTGATATTTCGTGGAATTGTGAAAAATCATATTTGTTGAGATACATCACTCTAAATCTACTATGCAAAGGTTCAGATAGTCTCGTAGTCCCGTTGCTCGTAGTCGCAGCATAGTGGGATATACCCGGTATTGTTATTGCTTCAGAGATGCAAAAAGAAGGATTAGATCTTAATAATGAAGAGAATCTCGACAGTGACCTAAACACCAAGATTATGTAACTGCTATCAATCGCTGCAGTTTTGATTGTTAATCCGTAACCCTAAGTCTAAATCTTGATGAAACACAGAATGCTAGAGAGTTACCTAAACAGTGAATTTATGTGACTATTGTAACTAAATGCAGTACATAGCCTGTTCCTATCCTTGTTCAGAATTATCTAATTATTATTTTGCGTTTGCATCCATAGTGAGATACGCCGGTCAACTGTTAGTGGTCGTTGGAAAAATCCAGATGTTATTGATGCGGTTGAATTTCCAATTTTGGCACAATGGAATGATAGGATGGACTTTATCATTCCATTTATTGAAAAAACAGATGAAACGTCGATCAGGGAATATGCTAAACAAAGACGACAACTTGCAAATAGACTCGGTAGCTTTGCTTCTACCACTTTATGGTTAAAGAAGTATCTCCTACATGCTCGTCTCAAAATTTTTCCAAACTGTTAGCATAAGACACAATTTAGTCCACCAACATTACCTCTTTGTTTGAGGACAGCTTCGTTCTTGGCTTTCGATGATAAGTCCTGCCTTTCCTTCTTTTTCGTTGTTGGCGTAAGTATTGATATCAATTGTGGAATAAATTTACCCAATTTATTGCCACATCCTAGCCTTTCATGAATCCTATAGCAAAGCCCATTGCCATGCCACCTGTTATTGGCAATCCCCAACTATCAAATCCATGTTGCGTGACTACTCCTGGTATACCACGCTGTGACGCATTAATTATCCCATTTGCAGCTCCTTGGGATAAATTCTGTAGTTTATTCCAATTCATGCTCGCTATTCCTTGGTATTGCAGATATGCTAGTCCGGCTAAGAACAATCCAAACACAATTGCTATCACCTTCGCTACCTTCTTCAATGCATATCCTATAACGATTCCTCCAAAGAAGCCGCCACCAAGACTTGTTGCAGCTATTCCTAATTCCATAGTTTTTTACCTTGCTCCTTTAATTTCCAGAAGGATTTTAGTTCTGATTGGGTTTGAGATAATTGCTTACCTAATTCATCTACCTTTTTTTTCAAGCGGTTGATTTGAGTATCACGTTCTTCAATCTCGTTTCTCGCTGATGTTCTCTCTTCGTCTGTAACTCGTGCCTTGAAATTAACTACACCAATCTCTAATTCTTGCAACCG
>JBAVTY010000632.1:0-3261 GCA_049696495.1 Candidatus Nitrosopolaris sp. | reverse complement strand
AATTACAACTCGTCTTAAGATCTCCAGAACAGATATTCGACTCTTTTCCTCAAGAAGAAAAACTACAGAATCCTTTCATGTTGTCGATACCGGGAACTTTCGACTTAAATATTGAGAAAAGAAATGAAGAACATGAGGAAATCATATTAATTCAGAAATGGGATGGATACAGACCGCTGTCCGCATTTTCTATTGCTAAATCTTTGGAGTACGCTTTGCAATATTCAGGATGTTATTTGATATGATATGGAAAGAATTTCGATATTATCTTGCAAGAGCATTTATTAAAAATATGCAGGATATGGAAGACAACGTAGAAAGGCTTCGTTGGCTAATTACTGGATTAAACTTTTACAACAAATACTTACTCTAAGATTGACACTCAAAAGTCTATCCCAGATTAGTTATCGAATCCAACGTAAAAATAACGACTGTACGAAGTCAATATCTGATTCTTTCGATTATAACGATAAATTAACTCCAATAAGACGCCTTTCATCTGGGCTAGTACTAGTGAGGCACATTTCTTGATGCCGTCCTTTTTAAATTTTTTGACACACCAGAAGAAGAAGAAGAAAATATTCAATCTTTCTATTCCGAGTTACAAATATGGACTAACCGAACTCAATTTTTCGGTACGAATGTTCTGAAATTCTTAGTTCACATATGTGTCTAGATCATGAAGGGCAACACCATTTGCTCTTGTATCTAATGATACTGCTGTATCAGCGAGTAATATTAAATAATTGTAGAAGCATTTTTACATACTTGACCTTAAGTAAACCTTTCCGATCATTTAATTTCGTAGCACTGGTGCTAGTGTCTTTGGTCCTCATGCCAGCTTTCATGTATGCACAGACTCCACCTGTTAATTCAACCTATATAATGATAGGCAACAGTATGTCTCCTAACATACGTGATAATGATGGAATGGTTGTAGACAGTCATTTCCCTTTTAATAAACTCAACGTTGGTGATATCATAGTTTTCAATTCGTATGACACAACAAATTCTGGACAGCACATACCTATTATACATAGAGTAGCTCAGATAATAACTGACGACCAAGGCGACAGAATTATCAGAACTAAAGGAGATGCTAACCCTGATTCAATCCCTGGGATAGATTACCCTGTCTTTCAGCAAAACTACATTGGTAAAGTAGTTTCTGTCATACCACAATTAGAAACAGTTTCAGCAAACAACGGAGTAGCTAGCAATACCATGAACAATGATTTTTTAATCTTGGCTACAATTGGGTTAGCAGCAGTTATTGGCGCCTATTTTTATCGCAAAATACACAAATAGGTTGATGACGATCATACTCTTACTCGACAAATTGAATATATAAAGACTGAATCTTTATTTGCTTTTGGGAATTGTAATTTTCCTCTGGGTTTAATTTAAATGTGAATCTGGCTTTTACTTTTCCTTCTCAAAAGTCACAATTGCGATTATTTGATTACTACTTGATTTTTCGAATTCAATTTGATGTCGTAATCCTGAATTAGCCATTATTGCTACATCAAGGAAAGGTCCAATTGCTGTCTTTCCTTGCAATCCCAAACTCTCGCCAGTCTTACTAAACGATTCATAGACTATAGCATCATCTACAAAAGCGTCTAGTAGTCTATCCATATCTTTATTCTTAATAAGCCTAAAGTATTCATAAACAATCTCCTCATTGGTATGTGATATAATATTAGTTTCTCTCACTCTGTCGCTGCAATTGCTTGAATTTGTGCCATTAAACATTATTGTTAAAATCTGTTATGCTGACTTAGTTTTTTTCAATAAAAAGGTAAACTTGACCTAAACATAAATCTAAGGGTAGTAGCCTTCATATCAAACTGAGAACTATGAAATTAATAAAACCAAATGTATTGTTAGATGGGTTTGATGAAAAAAAGAATCCAATAATAGGATTTGATGACGATGAAATAAAGTATTATCCCAAAACTAGGTTAAAAACATCAAGCAGTGTCGATGCGATCCTAAGAAAATAGTGCCAGAATTCTCTAAAATCACACCGCTAAAACGAAGGGGGGATGGTAATAATTCAGTATATCACCTGCACCTCGTTTGAAATCTATTTTTTCAGAAAATCCTGTTTCCTTTTGCTTTTATTCTGCTTTTTGTCTTCCACATACTGTAGAAGACAAGATAGACCTTCGCCATTATAGTCTAGTCCTAACATCCTGTTCTTGTCCACCACATTCACTATTTGCGTCTTTTCGTTGATATCAGCTCCGACAATTCCAAGCCTCCATCACAATTCCCACATTTAACATATGTTATTGTTTTAAAGTCGGAACCAATTATATTTACTCACTTGTAATACATACTTTAAGGAGTCACAGGCAGGCGTCGCTTGAAGTGAGCAATCCTTATTTCTTGAAATAATCATAGAAACAATAGATCCTGTATGACATCATCACCTACTACATCCACAGTCAGTTTTCTAACATATGAAAACACGACTTATGGAATAAAGATGCAATATCCTTCTGATTGGTTGAATGGAGTTGTACTATACTAGTAGTATTAATAATCGTTATGAAGTTGTTGCTGCCTTCTTCTCGCCACTAGAGAGCAGCTCTGACGGCTATCAAGAATGTGTTCAGATAGTAGTAGATAATTCAAATGGTCTAAATGTAAATTTAGCAGAATATATGATTGAAAAAATTGATCTGATTCGAGAATCATATATGGATTTCGTCCTCTTAGCTTCAGATACAATTAATGTATGGCTTGCAGGCAATCCTGTGTATATTCTGTCGTACAAGTATTCAGATCCTATATCTGGAATACTCAAGGTGATGGAAACTGGAACAATAATCAGAGGCAAAGGATATTACATACAATATTTTGCAGAATCAGCAAAATATTCTAATTACTTACCAACAATACAAACGATGATCGATTCATTCACGCTGATACACACGAATGATACAATTTGAATCATCTAGTTGTTTTTTCTTGGTTCCTAAGTTAAGTATCATAATTTAGGTCACGTGTTACCATCTAAATTCATTAGCATTTAGTCAATTGAATGTTGATAAAAACATAGATACTCGACTTAATAAATTACTTAACACCGTTAATTCGATCGTTCATGTTTGAATGAGATGTCTTTGTTAAAGGAATTTCCTTAAATATTACACGTTAATAGCATTAATTTGTATTGACAAACATTCTATATCCATGTAAATCAGTAGGTACACTACCTATCAGGATAATATTTCTTATAATGGTATTATC
>JBAVTY010000631.1:0-2562 GCA_049696495.1 Candidatus Nitrosopolaris sp. | reverse complement strand
ATCTCCAGACTTATACAAAGACATTCCAGTTTATTCACAACATCAGAAGAAAGACTAGTGTAAGGAAAAAGATGTTTGAACGTATTCTTATAGTTAGCTGAAACATTTACTAAATAAGAGCAAATGTTATTTGTTTTGCAAAAGATATTTCCAACAGTAGACCTAGTACTACCATTCCTCCCCCTTTCTGCAAGGTGCTGTTCCATCTACATACTGCGTGGATGCACAACAACCAATATGCAAGCGTTCAATTATGTATTGTAAACATCTTAATAATCCCGAATACTCATCCCTTTCGGGATACCAAGTGGTGCATCATACAAGTCGATATATATTACCAGTCTGTGAAATACTGCGCCTTAAGCAAAGTACATGAGTTGATACATCAATAAAACTGGTCTTCTTACTTCTCTTCTTTAAACGGATATTAACTAAGAACCTATGATCTATCATGGACTGTACTTGAAGCTCCAAGACTTCTCGGTAAGATAGATACAGTTTACGTATGAAAATGCAAACACTCGTATAAGTTGTCCATCCTATAAGAGTTACAATCGAAAATCCCGACACGCACTGACCTTGGAGAGGTTTTTATTTGATGTTGTGCTTAAAACAGCAAATGTCAGAAAAACCAACAGAGGATGATTTAGATGAAGAGGAATTTATTGAATCCTCGTCAATATATGAACGTGACACTCAATAAAAACATCTTACAGTAGATAGGGACGATATTGGAGGTGTAGATGAAATCTTGCTAGCCATGAAAGAAAACCTAATAAAAGTAGATAATTGATAAAAGTAGCTAGGTTACGCTGCTAAAAATGCACACATCCATATTCATATAACAAAGTATATCATCTGAAAAGTTCTGAATATCTAGATAGGTTATTCGTAGCCATTTAGATTCTCTTTGTGATAATATACTAAGATAGCAAAATCTGAAGTAGTGAAAATAATGAGGCGTTCTAGTCTTTATGGTATGACAGATCCAGTTATATGGCAAGAGGTTACTTTCTAATTAATGCCCATACCAGAAATAATATCAAGCAGTAAGGTGTCACCTATGTGGATATTTGAAAATGTCACCTGTCTGTGTAAGTACTAGATGTAGTAGAGCGGGCAGCTTCTTATTTGGTCAACTCAACGCTGCCGTTAGGTATTAGAATGACGAGTCTTTGTTCCCATACTAGAAGGCTAAGATTGATAAACGCGATTTGGTAAAGGCTTTACAGTAGTTCTGCCATCAGTTACTATCTTGTCCTCCGCTTTTGTGGTTACTGACCCTGCTGGTTCCTGTATGTCATTTTTGTCATCCAAACACTATGTGAGAAGATTTTGGTTATCGATATTAATGTCAGAATTTGTTTCATGTCTGCTGTAGAGATAAACCGCGAGGGACAGAGAGAGATATCCATCACTAGGCTTAGGCATCGGTCTCTATAGATTATTTAATTCTCAACTAATTGTTTGCATAGACTAAAATCCTAAATGAATCATGCAATAGAGGAGTGGTGAGGTACTAATCCTACATAGATCTCCATTGGATCTGTAGAAGATTGAATTAGAAAACTCATATATAGTATTTTGTTATAAGTGTTTTAATGAACAAACAAATATCATTCGTGATAACAGCGGTAGTATTGTTGGCAGCGTTCGCAACAATGGCTCTATACACTGTGAATGCAGCAAAGGCACAGACCCCTTCCACACCGCCACCCGCTACACCATCCGCAGGCGGTAATGCGACAAAGGTCGCTAATATGACAAACGCGACGGGTGCTGCTGGCGCTAATATGACCAAGTAAAGCATATGAGAGTAAAGCTCCTTTTGTTATTAGCATGCTAATAACGGAGACGGGGTCTCTTTTTTATACTAGGACTAAAATCTAAAATCCATCAATCATAATTTCTACGGACAGTTAAACTGGAGTAGGGAATTGGATCGGGAAATTATTAATCAGCTCGACATACCAACTGGTTTTAGAATTGAACAGTTAGTAAATATGAAGTCCAATGATATAGCTAAGGATCTCAACATCGATGAGGACGTAGCACGGCTGATAGGTGTTGCTGTAAAGAAATACGTTGAAGAGAGGCAAAGGAAACCAAACTAGTATATTGTAATCCTATCCTACCCTACTTGCTGTCTTGCGGCGGCATCAATCAATTGCGCACCGTCTTTAACTTGAAAAGTATGATAAATGAATTTGAACAAACTTTGACGAAGAAAAGAGGAGAGGAGGCGTATCTGAACAGGAGATCAAGAAAGTTACAGAGTTATTATAACTTTCTGATTTCTGAGGCTAATCCCTTCCTACTTCACAAGGATACTCATCATAAACGTCTTTGAATTTTCTTCTGCCCACAAATCTGTTGCGACAATATTTCAAGCGATTTAGGTGTTCTGCCAGTGTCAAAAGCGTGTTAATGAATTTATCCTGAATTTCCTCTACGTCGAGAGGAGATCTCTCATCATGCATCCTTTGGAGAATTTTTAACATGCATTGATGTATAAGCTCTGTCAATGATTCGTCATCTATATCCAGTATGTTCTTTATCCAT
>JBAVTY010000630.1:0-2975 GCA_049696495.1 Candidatus Nitrosopolaris sp. | reverse complement strand
TTCTTCTTCCCAAAGTACTAAATCTTCTTCTTGTAATCCCTTATCTCTTAACAGTATATTCAAACAAGTAGAGAATTCTGTCGTACAAATAACAAGCAAGATACCCACGACTGGGGTTTCCAATCCTCTAAATCAATCATCAAATACTACTACATTAGGTTCTGGGTTTGTTTATGATAAGCAAGGACACATTGTTACCAATGGTCACGTCGTTGGTGATGCAAAGGTAGTCGATGTAACATTTGTAGATGGCAACAGATATACTGCAAAGGTTATAGCAAGCGACATCTATAGTGACATAGCCGTTCTACAAATTTCGCAGAATGCTAGTCAGCCTCAACAACTATCTTCTCTTAAACCGCTTGTGTTAGGAAATTCATCGAATCTAGAAGTTGGAGATACAGTAATTGCTATTGGTAATCCTTTTGGGCTAAGTGATGCTATGACGACAGGTATAGTAAGCGGTATAGGACGATCACTTCCCGCTGCTTCAGGCGGGGGATTTTCAATACCAAACGCAATTCAAACTGATGCACCAATAAATCCTGGTAATTCTGGCGGGCCATTGCTTAATACGCGAGGCGAAATGATTGGGATGAATACAGCGATACTATCTGGCACAAATACATTTTCTGGAATAGGATTTGCAATTCCATCTAATACTATAACAAAAATAGTACCCACATTAATTGAAAAAGGCTATTATCCGCACCCTTATCTTGGACTTACCTTTCGTGCTTTGACGTCAGATTTGGCACAAGATGCGGGTATACCAGTAAATCTAAAGGGTGTGTATGTAGATACAATTACGAAGAATGGTCCCGCCGATAAAGCAGGAATACACGGAAGTACCACAGATCAATATTCAAAGAAACATTTAGGTGATATAATAATAGCTGCTGATGGACATAACATTACCACATCAGATGATCTTGTCAACTATATTGGTCAAAACAAGACCGCTGGGAACAACCTTACCTTAACCGTATATAGAAATGGACATGCTATAGATCTGAAAACAACACTTACTGCTAGGCCATCTCTGATTCCATTTCTCACTGCACGATTTGTTCCTCCTTCTCCAATCCCTCACCTTCCAACACGACCTCCGACAATACCTATACCAAAGCCATAACTTTCACCGTAGAAGCGCCAAAATATATCGTTTGTCCATAGTAGAAAGAATGTTGTAGACTGGCGTCGTTACATTGTCTAGATATTATTTTTCTGAAGTAGTAGTCTAGGTTCTAGGAAACACCTTCGAAGCAGCCATGCAATGAAGTATGATCTAGTGGAGAAGTTAACGTCGGATCTAGGCTTTTCATATTAAAATCCATGTTATTTATAAATTGGTTTAAATTACATCGCTTCTAATTCTGGTGAGAATACCAAGGTTTTCACTGATACTTGTGCCAGCAGGAATAGTGCTATTCATTTTCGGACTGTTTTCGGTCCAACTAGCACCTACATCTATCGGCGCTGCAATGGCTGTGATATCCGACACGCTAAGCAGACTTGTCTTCAGGACAAAGGACCAATTACGGTTTTTTATAGACTACCACGCACATTCTGTGGATACGATAGAGGTCCTAAAAAATGGCTTCGGGAGGGAATCGGGTATTCTAGGATCTTATCTTTATACAATGAATGCAATAAACATAGAATTACCAAAAGAACCCGGATTAACAAACATAGGATTAGCAAGGGATCACCTGTAATTTGGTTATCCTCGCATTTGGAAAAATAAAAGAACTGCTGAAGAAGAATGCAAAGAAAAAATCAAGGTAATGAAAGAAGTATATGTACAGATTGAGGACAAGATAAGAACAACAATCGAGAAAGATATTGGGACAATAGGAAATAGGCTGGTAAGGCAATCCACTAATTTTATGCCCGAACCGGTGTATTTTCAAAGCTTTTATTATGATAATTTGATACCACAGATTTTTCAAGAAATAATCTCTCGTTCTGAAGGCAATCCTCCAAAGGGTATAACTTTTGATTACATAAATCCACGTCTTCGGGATGAGAATGGTAAAGAAGTATCCAAAGAACTACGCATTGTATTGATTGGCGGTATGAGAATCGCAGCAGGAAAGGAGAAAGATATGAAAGAATTGGAGGAACAAATACGGAAGTTATCGTATGAAGATTCTGATCTTCGGTCTTCAGTACTGAGGGTCAGTTAGTTTAAAGAATGAATTAGACACAAATAAAACTAGGAATACATATTTTAATGAAATAGATAATCTATACAAAACCATTTTCCAAGAAGGCGCAGACATAAAGGGTCTTAGTCTTTATAAGATTTGTTAACACTGGTTATACAATCAAAATAGGGAGAACAGAAAATGGACGATTATCTGGCTGTTATGAAGGAAGCATGGCACCAACAGAAGTCGAACAGAAAAGTATCAGTCAAGCCCCTTATACTATGCCCAAGGAGAGAGATTTTCAGTGTTACTAACCCTCTTACCATTCCTGATGAAGAACTGTGTAGATATGTATTGGGAGAAGCAGCCGTGAGGCTATTCATGATTACCCAACCATACAGATTTAGATCGCAAATGTATATTCAATATGAAAATGTAGTGGGAAGAATTGATGTTTATGACAAACTTTTCCGAATAGTAATTGAGATCAAGACCAGCAATTCAACCTACATGCTAAAGGCGAATAAATGGGTTGTATAACAGCTGCGCTACTACATATCAATGGTTGATTGCGAAGAAGTGGTGATTATTTACCAACTGAATATCCCAATGAAATATGCAATCTTTCGGATTTATATGAATGAAATAGCAAGAGAGGGACAGGCTGAAACGGGAAGCACTATCTTTTCATCACGCTTCTAGCATCAATTTCATAACTTGATCAGATAATGTTGCCAGTGCATCTTCTTTCACTTTGTCGTTATCTCTAAGTTCTTCGATCTCTCTTTCTTTTTCAGATAGTTTTCCTTTGATGATGTAATT
>JBAVTY010000629.1:0-1886 GCA_049696495.1 Candidatus Nitrosopolaris sp. | reverse complement strand
ATCTCCAGACTTATACAAAGACATTCCAGTTTATTCACAACATCAGAAGAAAGACTAGTGTAAGGAAAAAGATGTTTGAACGTATTCTTATAGTTAGCTGAAACATTTACTAAATAAGAGCGATTATTTTAAAGTGCGGAGCGTCAGGTGGACTTGCTTTTGGTGTTAGCGATCCTTTCCAATATGTACCTACAAGATCTGGAACAGACTCTGATGCAATCATTGCTTCTATCACATAAGTGAAGTCATCTAATTTATAATGAGTTCTCGTAATTCATAAGCTACTTCAGGGTCAAATAGATTCAAAGGTGGGTTATCAAACGCGGCTCGCCAGTAAGCTGGAGAGTGATGAGTAATGCGTAGTTTCATGGTTGATGTATCTATCTCTCATACTTACTTTTAAATTGAGTTACCTTTGCTGACTACTGAGAATAATAACAGATCCATGATTAGAATTCGCTGACCCGAGTATGGATGAGGTTAAATAAAAAGAACATTATCGTAGATTGATGAGGGCAGCCATTTTTGAAAAACCGGGTTTAGAGAACTTAAAGATACAACACGATATAGAACAACCAAAAATAACGGATCATGATGTCTTGATAAGGGTTAAGATGGTAGGTGTAAATCCAGTAGATCATATCACAGTAAGTGGCATACCGGAGGTTAAGCCGTTACCTCATATACCAGGGGCGGAGACAAGCGGAGTGATAGAAGAAGTCGGACAGCACGTGACGAGTTTAAAAACAGGCGATAGAGTGGTTGTGTATAACAAGGTGTTTGATGGAATATGTGACATGTGCATGGGTGGAGATGAGATGTTATGTAGGAACGGAGGACTGATAGGGGTCGTTACTGATGGAGGCTTTGCAGAATACATAGCCGTTCCGGAGAAAAATGCATTCAAAATACCAGACGAAATGCAATGGGAGTTAGCTGCAAGTCTGCCTGTAACCACTTTAACACCATACCATGGATTAAAACGAGCTGCATTAAAAATAAATGAATTCTTGGTAATCTTTGGTGCATCAGGAAATACGGGTATGATGGCTACACAGTTTGGAAAGAAAATGGGAGCAAAAGTTATTGCAGTCTCTAAAGATAATTGGATAAAAGATTTTGGAGCCGATTACATTATAACTGAATATGATAGAGTGGCAGAGAAAGTGAAAGATTTAACTCAAGGCAAAATGGCAGATGTTGTTTTAAATTCTCTAGGAGTACAAACATGGGAGAATAGCTTTGCATCTGTTGGTCTTAATGGTAGATTGGTGACATTTGGAGGTCTAACAGATGCGGACGTGAAATTAAACGTTCAATCACTTTACTCAAAGCAAATAAAAATAATTGGTTGTAATGGTGGGACCAGAAAGGAGATGACAGAAGTCATAGATATGTCCAAAGAATTAAAGACTAGGGTGTGGAAGAAATTTAGGCTTGATGAGGCTAAAGAAGCCTTGCAAGCACTATTTGCTAAAGAAAGAGATGGGAGAATTCTTTTAAATGTAAACTAGACTGTCTTCTAACTGCATTGCATACTATTTATCTATTTGTAAGATTTTATCCCGCAGTGGGCCAATCTATACAAATAAGAGACATCTGCACAAGAATTATTGATCCTAGGGGTAGGATATCTGTATACCAGTCTTTTGAGTTCTTGAATTTTAAGGAGAGTTTCTACAGTTCAGGAGGCCCTTAGAGTTTAGAACTTTCAGCGGAGATATTGAAACTTGCTTCTCATCTTTTTTGAAAAAACTGATTTTTGGAGATGAAAAGATATTACCTTGCAAGTATTAGTTAGAAAATTTATGCTAATTGGGATAGCTTTAGATTCTATTTCAGAAACTATGAATTGAATCACCTCGTCTTCACTCTTATTTCATCTC
>JBAVTY010000628.1:0-3739 GCA_049696495.1 Candidatus Nitrosopolaris sp. | reverse complement strand
AAATATGTATAATTCTATCGCAAGGAATAATATTGTGTATAATGAACCATCAGGTATCTATGTTTCACAATCACATAACAATCAGTTATACAGTAATACTATTTCAAATAGTGGAAACGGAATTTACA
This sequence comes from Candidatus Nitrosopolaris sp., assembly GCA_049696495.1. Lineage (GTDB taxonomy): Archaea > Thermoproteota > Nitrososphaeria > Nitrososphaerales > Nitrososphaeraceae > Nitrosopolaris. The sequence goes on along the minus strand of JBAVTY010000628.1, from coordinate 3,611 downwards.
TAAATTCAGGTTCTACAAATAATAAATTATATGATAATACACTTATGAATTCTAAATCTCATGCCATAGTTATCAATAGCGGTTCAAATGCTAATACACTTTATTCGAATAAAATAGTTAGTACCAGCAAGGAAGGACTAGAGATTGATCAAGATGCGACATCAAAGAACAATATCCTTTCAAATAACCGAATACTTGATTTAGGAATGTTGCCAACTAATAGCCCAAAATCCATACGAGACATATCATAATAACCACATACGAGTTATTCGAGATTGTGTATGTACATGGAGAGCAACAGCTGGAAATGGCAGAATGAGTCTCAAATTATTTCAAATCCAAATAGCATTTGAATATTGAGATGGTAGCATATATTATCTGCTCATAATTTGGGACAAGATAATAAAAAAACTGTAATAGCGTTATTTCATGCGACGCCAAGCTACAAGTCACTCCAGTATTCATGTAAGGTATGCAAACCATTTATATCCTCTAAAACGTTATTATGGATATGACTAAGGAGAATAGGCGCCAGTACAAAACTAAAAATGTTTATCCAAATAAAGAAGCTACAACACCAATGAATACTGGAAAAATTGCCGAGTCAATAAAGAACATTGCTAAAGGAATTCATGATGGATCTTTTAAAATGAGAAAGACGGTAAGAATTCTTCATCAAAGTGGAGCAATTAGCGAGCTTACACAAGCAGTATATGAAGCCACCGTTGCTGCCCGTGATACTGCAAGAGAAATTCGGGATACTGCAAGGGATTTGAAAAAAGATGATATAATCGGCGGTACAGCGAGGGCCATACAAGAAACGAGCATGGCGGTGCGTGTGACAGCAAACACAGTCAAAGACATGGCAACTGAGACAGCGGAGACACCCAAGGCGATCATGACAAGGCTTCCTGAATGGCCTTGAAGGCATAAGTTGAGCCTTGAACCCAAAGCTCAAGCCTTGAGTAGATATGGTAAGCTACACCGTACAAATCCGACTTGACAACACCGTAAGAGACGACTGAAAATCAATTATAAAAAATAGAAATATCGTACGACCGACCGTGGCTTTTAAAGAATTATGATTAATAAATAAATAGAACTGTCAAATTTATAAACATAAAGAAGTCAAGAAAGGAAAAAGTAAAGTGAAGATCAACAAAAGGAAAACTTCGTGCACAAAAAATCGCTAAATCGTTAAATAAGTCGCCACATAATCGTCAAACGCACGTCAAACAGACAGGCGAATCCCAATTGCATGAGCTTTTAGACACGTTCGTACTATCTATAACTCCTTTGTCTTGTTGAGATCAGCGCTTACCGCAGGAGTTTTGGATGATATGGCGATTAGGGGTTGTTGAGGATTGATCACGAGACGAATTATAGCGGGTATGACCATTGATTAATCAATTCTAGTATTTTATTACAACAACACTATTCAGAATGCTGTTCTGAAATGTTAACATAGTAGAATTTAGTAATGGAAAGACAAGTATGATCTCGACTAAACAAAGAACAATAGCTTTAAGCGCTATAACTATTGCCGCAGCAATAGCACTGTTCGCATCAGCTCTATTAGTAGCAGCATACCAAGCATATGCCTTCCGTGGTCACGGCTTTGGCTTCGGCTTCGGTCGCTTCGGCGGCTTCGGCGGCTTCGGTTGGGGCGGCTACGATGGCGGTTGGGGCAGCAACAGATGTGCCTGGTTCGGCTGTGGTGTCGGTTCTGGCGGCTGGTTCCCCTGGGGTCCTCCTACACCAGCATTTGCAGGATAGACTAGACAACTTGACTTCCATCCCTTTTTTTTATACGTGATGTAACTAACTATCCCAATTAGCCATTCTAACTAATACTTGTAAGGTGATATCTTTTCATCTCCAAAAACTTCCTGGAAATAGTACAAAATATAAGACCAGTTAATCGAGACTTAATTAGAAAACATAGCATAGCATTACTATTTCCATCTCTTGGTAATAGTCTAGTTTAATACCACTCCACCATATAATCTTAAAACATTACAATCTGAGATTTTGTAGATTGGAAATATGTATTTCGCAAATGTCATATGTTATCTGCTAATCCTATGGGGGAAGATAACAGCAGTTTAGAGGAAGATAATATGGATGGTGTTTACTTGCAAAGTAAGCGCCATGTATAGCAATATCCAAACTATGACGAAAGGATTGAGATCCATACTTATTCTTTGTATTCCTTTACATGTCGCAGTTCGTTATCTCCGATTGGCGTGATCTGCACCCTTGAAACCTGGACCGGGGTCCCAACATGCACAGACCTCAACGAATTAACCTTATTTTTGATGTTCTTGTATTTGATTATCCATTTACACGTGCTTAACAAACTTATCATACGTAAGATTCTGGTCAATTTTGACCCATATTTTAAATCCTTCGGGAACCATAATGAAGGTGATAAGAAATGAAATTGAATTGGCAGCTCGGTCCGAAACACAACATTCGAACCCAAGAAGCTAGAATAGATTTTTCATTCAAAAGAGAAGTATTCTTTATTGTTGTTGGAGGTTTCGAAGGAGCTATGGTCATGGCAATTTCTATGACCTTTTTTTCTCCAGGAAAGTCTTTTGGATATGACATAACTTGGATAGTATTTTGACATATAGTTGGTGTCAACGAGCCGCTCGTGTCCACTATTATCGCAGGGGTTATGATTCAGGAATTTCAACTGGCATAATATCGGGAGGGTGATGATTCAGGAATTTCAATTGGCATAATATCGGGAATATTTCTTTATAAGACAAATATTTTGAATATAAGTAAGCCATCAAATGATCTCTACTATGGGCGTCTTAGAGACGCACTAGTTTATCTGATCTTTGCCATTCCTGTAGAACAATTTGTCTTGAATCGAGAAATTAAAGTTACTTTATCAGGTGTTACTAGTAACACTATGAGCAGAGATCGACCCAATAACAATGTGACATTTTCAACTATTCAATTGAATTCTGTAATCTTTTCTGTTGTAATTAACCTTTTATTTGGTATTACCTTAGGTTTGTTTTCATCTCTGCTGTCAATAAAGTTTGGTGCTATATATAGATGTTCTCAAGACTGTGATGTATCATTTTCGAGGATCGACACTCTTCAAAGTCATTTGCAATTAGTCCACGTCACCAAATCAATGAATAGAAAAAGAATAGTAATTTTAGGAGGGGGGTTTGTTGGAGTTGCCGTATCGAATAAGCTTCAAGAAACCCATGTTAGAATAATGTTAGAATAAGCTTCAAGAAACCCATGTTAGTATTGATATTACAATGATAAGCAAAGACAATTATCTACTCTTTACACCTATTCTTCATGAAATAGCTTCCGCTATGATCGAAACAAGACATATTGTAACATCGATTAGAACATTCTGTAATAGATCCCGATTTTATTACTGGTGTGGAAAGCATCGATCTAGAAAACAAAAGTGTTGAAATCAGATCTTCCGTATTACAAAATCCGATCGCTCATATTCTTAGAATGTTTCAGCCAAGCTTAAAGCTGACTTATTCATTATATCTATGTGTTCAATCTTGTTGCATTTCTTGCTGATGAAAGACGGTGCGCTAATTTACTGAGAAAAATCAGAT
>JBAVTY010000627.1:0-2549 GCA_049696495.1 Candidatus Nitrosopolaris sp. | reverse complement strand
CAGAAATCAATCAGATATTGGACAAGCAGTACAGGAATGGACTGAGAATTACAATGCTACTCATGGGAGAAGGATAACTGACATCTTACAGATAGGAGTAATGCAATCGGTTACATAACTCTTAACTACGAGAGGTTCCAACACATCTTGTTTAAACATGTCAGTAACTTTTGTATTTCTGGCATCTACACCAGTCCATTTGACTCCCTTGTTTTGTTTTTCTCGTAATTCAGCCATAGTATCAATTGGATCCATACCTGCATTTTCTGCAAGAGATAGAGGAATTGAATCAAGTGCATCTGCAAACTTCTGAACTGTCAGCTGCGCTCTTCCTTCTAGATTGCTTGACCATCCTCTCAATTCCTAATCTTGTAGATTGATTCCCTACTGCAATACCATTTATTATAATTTGCAAATTAGGATTTGGTGTTTTAGCTGTGATTTGGACAACAGAATTCTCTACTTGTTTAAAGATAGTACTGAGGTTCGTAATTTGATGATCGGTGACAAAAATATGTATTTCAAGTTACCAGGAACCATACCGATAAAAATTTACCACATGAATTCGCAGTATGGGCTGGATTAAATAATATGGTTTTATGCTATTTACCTACATACAGTAAATATGTAATCAAGCCTTTTTCAAAAAATGGAAAAGGAATTCTTAGCTTATCAGAAAATGATCTAAATAATGTCTCCTATTATTGAACATAACATGAGGATGAACTATATGGAATTTGTAAAAAATATTATACTTGCTAAGCAATAGTTTGCTTTTGCAATCCCTTAATTATCATCTTGTGTATACTCGCATAGGAACACGTCCGTTTTTCACTTTAAGGACATTGTGATGTCGGACAAATTCTTTAATGATTCGCATGCGTGTCGGAATTTTTCATGCACGCATCTACAGTTTGTCACTACAATTCTAGAACACATAAATATTTCTAGAATTGTTTAACACCTCTTTCTACTCTAACATGATACTTTGTAAGTAGCCTTGTTGCCATCCTGCTTCACACTCGGTTATTTTTATAGGGTCAATCATAGGCGAACAATCTGTAATTTTGTTTGATGACGAATCATCCATAGCAAGCCTAGCAGCAATACCTTTTTGAAACCCGTAATTATACGCCTGATCGTCTGCAATGGCGACATTTATTGGAATTAGCAATATCAGAGAAAATACTAACAAGATTTTCATTTCGAAACTCCGTTGAGATGGGCGTATGCTTTATTGCGTGCCAGTTGTAATCTTTGGCCCATTTTGACATATTTGTTTGAAATTAAAAACAAGTACCATGTATGCGGATGCCATATACAATCTTGTGTTATACGTGACATCGAGTTTATGTGGGAGGGGCTGTTAGAGTTTGACTCGGTTCGATCCATATACCCCTGAAGCTCACCTTGTAAGTAAAGTGTGCAAAACAAACTATCTTAGAATGGTACTTGACTGAGGAAAACGAGGTTTATGTAAGGAAATTAAGGTAGAATGAAGTTAATATACAATCTTTCATATAGTCTAGTATAACATTGGCTGCTAAGGGATCAAAAGGTACTGAAATATAATCATCGGGGCTAGAAAAGATAAGCATCCTGTATGATTACCAATGTGTAGACAGAGCTTTACAAATAGATCCCAACTTCGCCACAGCATGGTACCGGAAAGGTTGGACACTTGAGAAATTAGTTAAATTCGATGAACCGAAACAATATATCAATAATGCTAGGAAGCTAGGATATGTAGACTAAAGGAAGGTTTAGAAAAAATTAAAAACATTGGATAAAATCTCATCACAATAGGCAACAAATCAAATATAACATCATCTACTTGCCTCATGCCACCTCCCCAAGCCTGGTCATCACATAGACACAGATTCTTAAGAGTGGCTGATAGATCATTCCCTTTTCCTGTCGTTGACATATAAGGTCAGTGTTCTGATAGTTCAGTTTCTCTGGACCATAATCTTGCGTATAATCCAGCTGCAATCACGCAGACGGATATCAACGAATTTGTTAGCCATTATTCTGCTCCAGGTGGAATGCGTGCCGGATTTGAGTATTATCGAGCTTTTCCACAGGATGCAATTGAAAATGAAAATTATTCAAAGACTAAGCTTACAATGCCAGTACTGGCGGTAGGAGGAGAATATTATCCAGCATTCGGAGGTAATGTTACTACTAACTCCGCACTGTATGCGATGAAGGCATTAGCTCAAAATGCTCGGGGTATCCAAGTCCCCAATTCAGGTCATTGGATTCCAGAAGAGCAGCCCGACTTTATAATAAAACTACTCGACAATTTCTTTGGTGGTAATTCTACTAAAACTAGTAAATGAAAACTGAAGCAATGCAGGCATTAACGTAAAAACAGACACGGATCAAAAATCAAACTGTCAAACTGCCGGTGCGAACTCGCCGATCACAACCTCGTGCACTGCCAGCTCCACAAACATCATTATTCAAAGCGGCGGCATTTACCATAAGTAACAACACAAAAACACCATATCGCAGAGCTTACTCGCTATTTTTTTCCTTTCTTCTCG
>JBAVTY010000626.1:0-15530 GCA_049696495.1 Candidatus Nitrosopolaris sp. | reverse complement strand
TTTAATGTTATTATCAAGTATTAAATAAACTTGGTCCGTATACACTTCTAAACTTCTTAAACATTAATGCACAATCAGCACGATCAAAAGTATAGGTTTCACCTTCAATTATCTCCACAATTGCATTTCGGTTGTCGTAGCCTTTGCTAGCAACTGTCCTTCCACATAATGCGCATTCAAAGACCCTTTTATCTTTCAGCAGTATTACTTTATGATACGAGGATGAATATAAACCGAATCGTTCAAATAATATGCATCTAGATAAATCATTTGTAGGATAGATAAGAAACTTATGAACAACTCGGCAATGTGTTGTCGAAAAATATGGGTTAAGAAAGTGCAGAGGCAGTACAAGAGTTCATAACCAAACAGTTGATCGTTCGATTGTTTTCTGCGAAGACATATGGTTTAATCTATACCAAATAGCATTTGTTTTCTAATTAAATCTTGATTAAATGGTCTTATATTTTGTACAAGAAAAGCTATTTCCAAGAGGTTTTTGGAGATGAAAAGATATCTCCTTGCAAGTATTAGTTAGAAAATTTGTGTTAATTGGGATAGGTTAATTGACGCTGTTGTATCGAAGACTTAAATTGGTTGAATTGTTGATTCAATTCTTCATGTATAGCTTTCACGTCTTTTTCATGTTCTTGTTTTAGAGCTTGAGCTTTCTTTCTCTTTATCAGTTCGAATATTCTCTAATTGCTTCTTTACAACATATTGTTCGATGATTTTGTTAGCGAGCTATGACGCGTCGTACAAAATAAATAAACCACTTTAATGATAGTTTGCAATCGGCATATCTAGAAATTTGGACCGTTGATAGTTTTGGATCAAACAGACTTGTAATACTGAGAATATCGGTAATTTGTATACGACCCAAACAATCCAATTAATAAACATTGTTACAAGTATTTTGTTATTGATCTGAATCGACGGGATATTTGCAATGATGTGAGGAAAATATCTATCATGCAATTGAAAATAACCGAAATGTCAGAATGTCTTTTGTATCTCTGATTGAGTTTTATCGAATATCTTATAGATCAGCGATTGCTTACTACTTGAGCCCACAATGACACCTACCGTATCGCCTTAACATCCGAAGAGGATCCTGCACCACAGAATTCTACTTTTACCAGAGAAAAAGCGATTCAGGGCCACACTAGGCGCAGTCACTGAAACGTCATTTACTGTTTATTCAGTAGTTTATTCTACTACAAGAAACTCGTAAAACTATATGCTATATCCTAATCTTCGCAGAGTATTTAAGATAAGACTGACATTGGGCTTTTATGATTACAACAAAATTGGTGTTACGCTCTTTTTTGTTACCGCTTTTATCTTTAGTTACAATCATCCTTCTTTCAAGTGTAGTGGTAGCTACAATGGAGGCGACATCATACGCACAATTACCAAAGGCAAAAACAGGTAATAAGAATGACACAAATACGCTACCATTGCCATCAGATCGAATCAAGCTACATATGGTGAAGATTACTTTCCCTACCAAAGGCCAACAAATTCCAATACATAGCAACCTCACGGTAACTGGGACATCCGTTGTTAATACAAACTCTACTGATTGCCAGGTTGCTGTTATTGTAAATGGCATCAAGCCATATCAAAAAGCCGTCCCAACAGGGCACGGTGGTGGCAATGACTACTCAACATGGAATTATAGGCTAATTCCTATGTATGCTGTTATTAAACAGGGACAGAATAAGATAACTGCGAAGCTTTCTTGTGGTAATAAACCCAATCTTTCATCACATAACAGTGTCAATGTAACTGGAGTGACTAATACTAATCCTGCAATTATTGCTGCCAGTTTACCGCGTGTGTCATCGCCTAATTCAAAGCTATTAATTTCACTTGATCTTTCAAAGAACCCCATTAGTGCAGGCGGAAAAGAGACTCTTAAAGCGAGAGTCTTTGATGCCGCAAACTCCACCTTGACGATAGCTGGAGCCAGTGTGAATGGGACTGTTACAGATTCCGCCAACACCACCACAACGAATTTCAACGGAACTACGGACAACTCAGGAATTTTTACATATACGTGGAAAGTAAGCAAAGATTCTAAACCAGGTGTATTCACAGTGGGCGTACATGCATCTGCAAGTGGATATCAGAATCAATCAACACCAACAAGAACATCATTTAACGTTCTTTCGGTAGCCGTACACAAGGGTAGCACAAGCAGTACTAGTCCAACTCATCATGCTCACAGATCAAGTTCGGATATCTACGGTCGTCGTCCTTTGAGTATAATTCGTATTCCCCACATTCCTTTTCCCCAAATTCATTTTCCAAGAATACCTTCATTCTATTAATGTAGTCGGGTGGATTGACCTTGCGTAGTTAGTTTCAATCGACTTTGAATATGATTTCACATTTCTTTATTTATCTTATAAGTGGATGCATTTGTACATATTGACCACAAGAAAGGACAGTGACTGGTTGTGTTACGACCATGGCTATTTCGAGAGTCCCGTATGTATAAGCGGGTGAAGTTGGTGCACAAAAAGAAATGGACGCTGGAAAAACTGAGTAGGATATCCGTCAGAAGAGATGGTTAAAAGAATTTTGGTAGTGGACGATGAACAGGATGTTTGTTATGTGCTAGAGAATGTTTTAAACGAGAATGGATATGTGGTGGATTCATACGAGGATCCTCTTTTAGCATTAGAGAAGTTCAACGCTGATTTATATGATCTGATAGTTCTTGATATTAAGATACCCGATCTAAATGGTTTTTCTTTATACCGAGAGATTAAGAGATTGGATAAAAAGGTTAAGGTTTGTTTTCTTACGGCTGGTGAAATGTACTACGGGGTGTATTCCGATATATTTTCTTCATTACCTCCCAATAGTTTTATTCGAAAACCAATTGATAATGAAGATCTGCTGAAGCGGATAAATGAAGTTATCATTGAGATACCACTGTATCGATTAGTAACAAGTGACAGGATGGTCTTAATCAAATGAATGCTCATAGACGTGCAGAAGATCTCTTGTATCGTACCGTTGCCATAAAAGATAAGCAACGATTTTGCAAAAGAATATTGATTGTAGATGACGATGAGGATGTCACCATAACTTTCAAAGCAGGTATAGAAGATAGCAATAACAACACTGACGCTAACAAAAGAATTGAAGTGTTTACATCTAATGATCCTATTGTAGCATTATCAGAATTCAAACCAAATTTCTATGATCTTCTTTTGGTTTACATTAATATGCCACATATGAACGGATTTGAATTATCTGAAAAGATATTGGATATAGATATTGATGTCAAAATTTGTTTCATGTCTTCTGGTAAAATAAATCGGGAAGGGCTAAGGGAAATATATCCTACAAGGCAGGAAGGTTGCTTTGTCAGAAAGCCGATCAGTATGGATTATTTGGTTAAACGAATTAGGTCTGAAGTGGATCAAGCGTTTGATGACGAAATTATCCTGATTGTTGGCATTTATGGTGTGCTTACATATTTTCAGTCCCAACAATCATACAAATTCGTGTGGAGTATGGTAGCAAATCAAGTATGGGTCCTAGAGAAAATGTTGGCTTTCTTAACTTAACGCGCGTGATATCAGCCAAGCCTAGTTGTTTCTACCATCTGGGTATAGTATAAACACTATGATCTCTGTATCTCTTTCTTACCCTTTGAGTAATAAAGTTCATTCAGTACTTCGTGTAAGATTATTTTTATACCCTCATCTTTCAAATTCGGTTCATCCGGTCTTTCTAATAATTTGATCCGTTCCTCCATAAATTTTGATTGGCTTTCGAGTTCTTTTTCCATTTCTGACACGCCGATAGCCTTAAGAAGTGTCAACTGGCTCTCTGCTTTTTTGTAAAACTCTTTCCTGACTTCCGCATCTCGAGATATGTTTTTTGGCTGAGATAAAAATCCCAACAAATAAGAGGTACGCCCCTAGGGGTATAAATGCCTCTGTCACAAGGCCATATGGAGGATAGACATGATATTGCAATGATGCAATATTGGTGGAACCAAATAGAATCACTATGCCGACAGAGGTGATAAGAAGGGAATTGCGAATTCGTTGATCGTGAACCAAAGAAGAGGCAGTCCAAAAAGATAGACCAAATAGCAGAGCACCAACCTGCTTTGTCGCACTAAAAATTAGGGCATATATTAAGCTAAAAAAGACTGGGGACGACTGCAACATTGATAAGAATGCATCTCCAAAATAATTCTGGAAGGGAAAGATGTAATACACCAAAGGTATGCTTATAAGTGAAAAGTATTTTATTCTACCCATTTTGTATCGATACTGACTCAGCAATATGGCTGTAGCTATCCACATTAGTAAGAATGATGACAGAGAGAGGATATCAAATACCGTGGATAATGATTCACCAACTGACACATTAGCCAAATTTGATAAACCGCTAAAATTTGTTACATACGAAACTATTGAATACGGTTGTACAATTGGTGATGGAGCACCTGATAGATAGGATTCTAGATATGCGAGCGACACCGCCAGGTTGAGAGAGAGCAGTGATAAGGATATAGTATATAGTATAACTGTATAACTTCTTTTTGAAGTAAACCATCTTACAAACAAAAAAACCAATAACGAGAGAAATATCAGCGCTGAAAGATGACTAAGATACGTTTGAATCCTCAACAAAACTAGATTATAGTCATTTAGAAAGAGCATTTGAAAAATAATGATCAGTAGAATGATGACGGTTAAGATTACCGTCCCACTAATTATCCAATGAGAATACGTGAGATTTAGCGGCCGTGATCGGGATGTATAAGTCGATCTTCTCACAGAATTTAGTAGTGAGGCGCTAAATACTACAAATATTATTGAGAAGATGATAAAAATCAGTGTTCCCGGAGGCGGAAGTTTCGACTCCACTATATGAAGAGAAATCTACAATGCTTGAATCAATAGCTACGACGGCTGTGAAAACCAATATGAAAATAAATGAGCTCTTTCTACTCAGCAACAAGCTGGTGTAAGCTCTCTTACTAACGTCACGCAATCTGTGTAGAAAGTATTCACTCTTACTAATTGGCATAGTATAAATCCGACTATGAGGGTTGTAGTTGTACTCATACTAATTCCATTATCTATATCGGCATTTACATTGATAAGGATATTCCAGACTATCCTATCTTCTAGACCATTGTCCCCAAAGCTTTAATCAGAGTATCAATTGCCACTGTCTATTGGCAGATGATTTTGAAAAGATACTCGAAGATTGTTTAGCGCGAACTCGACGGTCTATGTTTAACGAGGAAAGGAAAAAAAGAGAAGGGAAAAATACTGATCTCTACAATGAACTGGCATCATATCAAGCGAGGAAATATCTCGATTCTTGGAGGAGAGGCGAACAAAAAATAGATTCTGACGCTTCTCTTATCTAACCAAACACAGCATTATTAGGACTACCAAACGATGTAAAAACCGTTTTTTCGGCTCTGATCTAACGATAAAATCTACAAAAACTATGTAGAATGATCAAACTACATGGAAAGCCTGGGGTATAAACCTCGTTGGATGAAAGATGAGATTTATTTATTTCAGATAGTTCGTTGGCCTGTATCAAAAACATATGAAGAATTGAGAAAAAGACGATTATCTCACTAGTAGTACGATCTCATTGAGATTCCTCTTCGGTTCGACCTAGATACCCATCAAGAATATCTCTCAGTCTCTATGTCTTTTTGACTTTGCTCCTTTAGATAATGACACCACTTTCTATTTTTCTTTCTACTAGTATCTCCATACAGCGTTCTGTCAAAGCCAAAATAACCGAGTACCGTCTGCAGCCTCTAACAACATTTCGCGATATTTTTCTTTGTCATAATCTTGCTCTTTCCCTTCCTCAATAAAGTCAATGGGGGTCACCCTACGAAGCGGGTTTGTATGAGTCGCAGCTGTGTAGACATATTGGATAGTGTCTCCACGTACTAATGGTACTCCTGCTTCACTCAGCTGAATAGCAGCAGAAACATGAGGAAACAGACTTCGATACTTGCGCAAATCCTGTCTTAGAATCTTGGATACGACTAAATCCTTGAGTTGGATCTCACCGGTCATGAGTTTGTCTATTGTTTTTGTAACATCTAACAAAGCATTATCATACCCTTTGGAAAGTACTTCACTGGAATCCACGCAATCAAACAGCGCATAAAGTATTTCGCATTGAAAAACTTTTATAAAGTTTGGGGAGTCATGTCCCCTTATCTCTATTCCTCTCACAACCAATTCGTCGGTTGTAGTAATTCCAAAATAATGTTTGAGTGCTTCCATCTTCTCGTCCGCTTCTAATGGAAGTAACACAAGGAATTTGTAGCGGTTTTCGACTGATATAGGAATGCCTGTCTCCTTTGCTAGTATATTTTTCACAGATTCGAAATCCTCGAGCGTTGCACCATGCTTCTTTAGAAATACCGAATCGGTGTCCGCATGCACCAACTCGAATCCTAATCCTTGAACGATGTCTTTGGTTTCTATCAATATTTCACGCGATAGCCTGTTTATCTCCTCAAAGGTATCTACATTGGCAAATCTGTTCCAAAACGAACCGCTGGTACCATAAAGGGATACAAGAATATTTTTGAGCGCTGCGGTACGCTGCTCACACCAAAGCCAGTCCTGTGTATCAACCAGAAACGATTTCTGTAGGGTGCTAAAGAATATTCGTCTTTTGAGAACACTTTCCAGTACAGTTGGAAGCAAACCTTTGCTGTCCGCTGTTGACGTAGCCGTTTCGTAGGACAAATTGTGTTTGAGAATCAAATTGGCATACTCGTTTTCGTAGTCTAATACGGCAACATTTCCATGTAATCCGACTCGAGGAGAGAATATCATGCCGCCTTTATCTTTAGCAATAATCTCTTCCACAGTACGAATGCGTTCATGCTTATAACTAGAATGAGCGCTCACAAAACCTCGATTGACAAGTTTATAACAATTCCGGCTGTCTATTAGACGCGATATACTGTAACGCGCCGCCAACCCTAGTGGAAGACAAGCAAACCGAGATTTTTCGATTATCTCTACTGGACTCTCAAATGAGTCGCTGTCGAGATATATCCTTCATTCAATGTTGGCTCTCTTGTTCGTCTGATTATCTCTTCCAAGCTCTATATCAATTACAAGCTCACTCATCCTTGCAAAAAGACAGTTCAGAATACTAGTGTTTCGATAATGCTGTTTTGTGGCGACGAGAATGTCAGGGTCTGTGGTCAAAATATATTTGCAAAAATCTTTCAGTATCGTTTCCTCCCTCCCTTGGAACACGATTTCCTGTTCTTGATATCTGGCATTTATCCGTGTGATCGGGTCATTGACATCATAAGAGCCCAAGATGTAGTAAGATGATGATGTTTTGACTTCAAAATACAAGGTAGAAAAAGGTGGCGGCTGTACAGAAAGCTCATCCATCTTGGTCAAATTTATCAACGCTAAATCATCCTTATCATACTGCACTTGTACCTTGTTTGTTGGTTCGACTTTGAGTTTTGTAAACAAATACTGCTGAACATGTGATAGATCAATATTGAAGAGTTGGGCTACCCTTGTATCATTCTGCAGTTTTTTCGAGAATATTTTGTGATGATTGATGGATTCTGGATAAACGCAAATCAATCTTTTCATTCCATGTCGATCATGGTCAAAAAGATCAGTATGTCTATTCTCCCATTCAACTTTCTTTATCTTTGGCTGCTGAGACAAACTATGAAAAGGCTCGGCACCTGATTGCTCATTCTTTGGCAGAACATAAAAATGGGGTCGATAAGTATCTGTTAGCCTGAGAATCGCTCCATCTATTGTCTTTATCCGCAATGTCGCGTGATTCTGTTCTATTGTAACGTCAAGCAGCCAAACAATGTCGCTGTCCATTACATTATGTCACACTCTTTTTGGTTTTTTTCCTTCGCTCTAGTTCCATTGATTTGCTTTACTTGGTCCTCGAGCGATAGAAGTCTCTCTTCAACTTTTTCTATTATCAGATCTCTTTGATTGAGTCCACGCATGAGCGCAACGATAAGTTTTCTATTGTGTATCGATGCCATTATGTTCAATTTATCACAGATGGTGGCAGAGTAGAATTTCCCATCGCGGCTTGCTCTGGACTCCATGCTTCTTTCAATAGCAAATCAAATGCGTGTTTGTGGCCAAGGTTGACTAATGCTGCCTGCAACTCTATCTTGAGCTCAGATATTGTCTCTTCGTACAGTTGTCTGAAGGACGGTGTGATTCTACCCATTTCAAGAACCGTCCAATACTAACATGCGTCCTCTTTTCCTAGTATTTATGATTACAGATTTTGGGGTCTTCGAGTACTGGTGTTTTATTAGAGTAGCCTTGTATGCCAGAGGATGAGAAACGGGATATTCTCTCAAATGTACAATCACGTTAAGAACATGTTTGAGATATGTCCCTCCAATTGGTCTTGGAATTATTCCTTTGTTTGTTATGTTCGCACCGCCGGTACATATCAAGGCGATTTTGTTTCGGGCACAAGTCTTACATAAAATTCCCAAGACTTCCTTCAACTTGCTTGCAGCGTAGTTCTTGTTTTTTGATTCTTTGAAGAACTTGGTCAGATTGTTGACGACTAGCAGCCTTGTGTCTTGTTTCCTAGACTCAACAAAATCACAGACTTGCTTTGCTACTGCTAACTGATCTTGTTGATTATACGCTATTTGGACAAACAAATTCTTGAACACAATTTTGGGCTCTATGCCTGCACGCTTTGCTGCCATTGCTATTCTCTCAGGGCTCGAAATTACTGACTTATCCGGTTGGTAATAATCGACGTTGTTCATATACAAGGCCATCGACTCAAAACCATACTTCTTTCGAACAGGCAGTACACAATTTACAAGGAGTCCATAGACTAATCCATCAAGTATCGCCATATTGCTTCCATAAAACAAATAGAATTGACCTTCTTGTATGCTGTCTACCAGCGAATCAAGGTTTGCAGATCCGGTTGTCATTTTTAGCTTGTTTCGATATTCATTGAAGTGGTCAAATGCTGTTACGTAAAATGACATTATGCACTCTCCTATGAGAATCGTATTTGATTGGGAAAGTACCATAACTCATCATAAACAGACATGATCGAGCCCCAGGCTGACACGTTCCTCCCAAAGAGTTTTCGTCTTGTTTCTTCTAGAAGCTGAGTCTGGATATCTGTTTTCTGCTCTCTAATAATAGCGTTTGACCCAAGACTCAAATCACCAATTCTTAGATCACGAATTGCATTACTTGCAACTTCGTCCATCCTTGCCTTGAGTGTTGATTTTTTACTCTCAATAAACTTCTGTACACCGGCTGGGATAACAAGCGAGTCACCGGCTGCAAAAAAGCACATGCTTGGGGGGTATGTAAATGTGGCCGCCGAATTTACCATCTTTACTTTTAGCAGAGGAATTTCATCCGGTGAGATATCTATATCATAGATTTGCTTCCAGAAGTCTACCAGATTTCTAGTGTCGTTGTCAGACACTTTCTGATTGCCTGCCTTTCGCATGATGACTTCAACTATGCTGCCGTAGTTTCAGGCCGGAGCCACAATCACTCTGTTTCTGTATGTCGTCAGATTGCGAACGATCGCATTCGCAGAAGCACCCCTTTCCCTTCGCAATTGAACATAATCAAGAACACTTTCTCTAACATAGACCTGTGGCGTCCATTCGATTGTTGCTGCATTTTCCTGTACTGATATCCGTGTAGAGAAGCCATTATACAATCGCGCTCTCTCGCATCTATAAAGTGGAATTGGTTCGTCTAGGAGAAATATTCATGGAGTTTTCTCTTTTCTGTGACTTTCTTTATGCTCATTTCAAGAGACTTCTCAAGTAGTCTTCTAATGATTTTCATATCTTCTGGGTCAGAAACATGCAATTGCCTTGTAGTGAAATCTGCGAAATTATGTTCTTGATTTGTCGGAAGAAATGCTAGATTTCGTCCGTCAGTTACTACGAGCATTCCACTCTTTCGGTATGATGATACATTTTCGCTCACTGCTTCTATGACTTCAATATTTTTGGGCACTCGTATTTTGCAGATAGATGTTTGAAATTGATTGCTGATGTCAGTGCTTGGCATAGGTCTACTTGTAAGCAAAATCAATTCGCTGAGATTCTTCTGAAGTATTCTTGATGCGATATCTTTTGTCAGAATCATCTTGATGGACCCTGAGCCGTCGTACAATCTAGATGATACTCTGAGGTCCCAACCCCAACCTGCAGCATTGCAACTGTTAGGACAGGAATCATGTAAAATTGACTTACAATTGTTACACCGCTTGATCAACCCAGAACTGCTATGAACGGTCGTGATAGCTCCTTGCAAAGCGATATGATGAACAGGTCGCTTTATAGATTCGATTTTTGGTGTCCAAACAAATTCTCTGTAATCCTCCACGTTCTTGGACTCAATCTTGGTATGCTCAGTTACAACCAACAATACTGATTTATCCTCAAACTCATGGACATACGCAGAGTAAAACTTATAGACAGAATTCTTGATGAGAGGATATGAAATCCTGTGGCTTACAAACGGTACTTTGAAGGTAGAATCCTCAAGTATGCCATAAAATACCATCTTCTTACCAAGAGGATCCTCTCTTTCGGAAGTTTGCAAATACGCTATTCTAGCAGTAGCAGAGACATATTTTCCTGGAATTAACTCTGATAGTGTGAGTTGTGGTCGTGGTTGCTGCCACGAAGGCTGAGCCGGAAGTGTTCGTGGGTCTGGATACTCTCTTTGTTGAACTGTTGTTGTTCCTCTACTATCATTGTTCCTCGTAATCATCCATCACCATTCCGATGCCGTGTACTTGTATTCCTCGACGTCCTGCACTCCTGCTTCTGTTATTGCAAACCTGGTCTGGTCATACGTATGATATGGAGAATCAATCATTACTGCTGTTCTGGTTCGACCTGCTTTTCTAAGTAAAATCCTGTATGTGGAAGCATGACCCATAATGTTGCCACCTGTGACTCGTAAACCATCGCCGCTTGCAAAGAAATCTTCTGGCTGACTCTGGACTTGATTTGTAACAACAACAGCGATATTGTATACTTCTGCTAATCTGGTCAGTTTATGTAGCATGATACTGAGCCGCTGCTGCCGGTCTGCCAACGTCCGTCTACCGGCGAATTCGGCTCTGCGAAGTGCAATGATGCTATCGACGATGACAAGCTTAGTCTTGTACTCTTCTATTGATTTCCCAAGGTTCTGTATTACTACTTCTAAGTGACTCGTGTTGTAAATCTTGCAGACGTATATTTTCCTCAGGATTTCGTCTGGTTCGTTTATTCTCCCGTGTTCACCTATTTGAAAAATTCTCTCAGCCCTGAAGGTGTTTTCCGTGTCTAGGAAAATCACATTACCTCCAAGACCCTTTTTATCTAATGGCGTGTTCGCCGTTACGCATAGAGTATGACAAATCTGGCTTTTACCGCTACCAAATTCGCCGGCTATCTCTTCCACCCTTCAAAAAAGAGTCAAGCTTTGAAGAACCTGTGGTACATTTGAGCAGATTTTGCCTTCTTTCCAAAATTTCTTCGGCTGTAGAAAAATCCTTAGCAAGCGACCCAGAATCAATCAGCGCTTTTTTAGCTTTCAATACAAGTTCAAGGGCGACATGTTCATCGGCACCAGTTAATATGCCGCCACCATCTTCGATAAGTTGATGAGGTATAGAGATCGCTAGATCAAAGACTGACTCTATTCCAGCCATTTTCAGCTTGGTAATCAAGTGTGGTTTTATTTCTAGATCTTCGAGACGCATTTTGGTAGCAGCTTGCTGCAAGCTCGTAACCCATATAACAAGGAGAGCTACGTTAGGACAGGGAGAGTGGTTAGGTAATATACCGTAAGAGGGCGGTAGATTACCAGTTAGCGTAACAACACTGATTCTAAAAAAAAGAAAATAGATAGCAATGGGATGAGATCGTGAGTAGATCGGTGGTTATGTCTCCAAATATGAGTCCAAGAAAGTATAGAGAAGCCAATGTACTAAACGCTCAGCTACTTGGTATTCCAAGTGCAATTCAGGAATCACTGATAAGGTCAAAAAGGGAGATGGATCTAGCGAAAAATTGTGTGCAATATTTGAAGAGTCAAATTGAATCAGCAGCTGTCCCTTTATCATCTGTATCTGAAAAAGAATTCAGATATAACAATCCTGTATGGATACCCTACGCAGACATCCTAGGCCAGACATTACCGGCTAACAAAGGTACTGAAAAAGGAAAATGGTATGAATTCTTATTACATGTTAATTGGTCTCGAACATCGCGAGGTTCCGTGGAAGGAATAGTTAAGGTTAACGGTGATGTCGTGGGTAATCCCTCAACTGTTCCGATAGGCGGATTACTACCTATAAATTACCATGGACCAACATTAAACCCTAATCCAGATGAAAACAATGATGCGCAAGTATATTTAAAACAGGGGCTTTACAGAATGTCAATGATTACTCGTCCACAGTCAATATTTCATGATGGTACCGAATTTGTATTCTGTCAGGCTGGTTATGATAAAATTTTTAATCCTACAAATAATACGTGTATAGGAGATACTATTAATTCACATTCAGGAGAATTATATCTTCAACGTTAAGATCTCAGTAAGATACTAACACAGCAATAAGAAACAGAATCAGAATCAGGCAGTTCATCTTGACCGGCTAACATAATTTCATACAATTATTTGATAATTTTGTTCATCACAGGCTTAGCTTAGAAGTGTTATCTGTACCTATTGGTTTCTTCAGCTAAATTATTAGATGATGCCTATCTCAACCATGTGTCCAAATCCCTTAATTATTACGTCAACTTGAAATGTCATCTTTGTAACACTACCCTAAGGTTCATAAATCCTTCTATCCTTAATCTCTTTTCGGATAAGCCATCTACACTTTTTGAGATTGTTATAATATCAAACATTAAGTACTTACAATAGTAATATTTTCTAATGTCGAAAGGAATCCCTACCGTTCTCACCATTTCGGTTGAGATCTATTATCGCGGGGTTAAATCGTCAGAGAATTACTAACCGTCGATCAATGTTAATGACACTATAATGTAACATTGCTATATCATCATACTAGATGGCGAATGCTACAAGTGGGATTCGTCTTTTATTATACACTAATCATAACATTTGTTGAGACAGGAATTGGTTTCAGTGTAGTAGCGATCGCAGCAATAATAGCACTGTTCGCATCAGGACTGTTAGTCGCAACCCATCAAGCACAAGCCTTCTTCTTCCTTCACCAATTCTTCTTCCTTCACCACTTCTACTAAAACAACTAAAGATCGAAAACTGAAATAAACCTCAGACTATTTTTTTATTTCTACTATATTACTGGCATATCTTGTATGTCTATTGTATATCTACACCTCCTGTACGCTCTAATTGGCAAAGAATATTCTGATCTAGGGAAGAAATGAAAGTTATGGGTGTGGTATAGGTAGGTAGGTATTGTCCATATAGGTGACACTTTTCTGCTTGGTATTGTTTCTGATGTGCGATCTATTGAATGCAAGTGCTTAGTGATGCTTTGCCTGCTCATCCACTTGTAGTTGTTGTAGTCAACAGCTGACAGAGGCAACAAAAACAACACGATGATAAGGGCCTTATGTCAATCCATTACTCCGAATATTGTACATCATTCAATATTTCTTGGCCTATCTGATGTGTCGACATGACTAGCACCTTATTTGTCTTTTTATCTAGTTTGATCACAATGGGAGGGGTGTACAAATATGGAGAGTCGATGGGGGTTAATACATTTTTTAACATATCCGAATTTATTCCATTTATAATGCAGTTCCTGCTCGTATTTGGTTTTTCTTATCAACTCCCCATAATAATGTGTGCAATTACTCAATTCAAAATAGTTGGCATACAATATACACATCGCATATTGCATCTGTCTGTCTTAACTTTATGGCATTTCTAGCGAATTTATCAATTAGTTTATTTTGTGAACGAGCCATGATCAACTTTACATCTTCAAATTATTTATCTACTTTGTAAGTTGTTTTATTTGTTCGCGAAAATGATTTCTCCAACCAATAGGCAAGTCCTTCACTGTTATCGCACGTTGCATAGATTCAATATCCTTGTTATCCTTTACGTACAATCGAAGAATGTCTTTGACCGTGATATTATTTTCGGCCTTACTGACAAGTTCTATTGATTCGCCAGCTTCCACTTCGCCTTCCAGTAATACCTTAAAGTAAACTCCAGGACGACCGCTAGTCAAAAATCGTCGAACTACATCCATGCGTCCAAACTTGACCCCTAGCTTATAGCATGGTATTCGTGGTTGTGTTGCTACAACTTCGGCTGAACCAATACGAAAACGGTCGCCAATATTAATCACATCTTCGCTCAATCCTTCCGTGGTAAGATTTTCGCCAAACATCCCCCAAGGAAGAGCTATATTAGGAAATTCTCGCTGCCAGTACTCGTAGTGCTCCTTGGGATATGCATATACCGCCTTCTCTTCACCTCCATGCACGGTCAAATCAGCCTGTTTGTCTCCATCGAGGTTCAGCATTCGTAACTTGACGCGTCCTTCTACTGGTTCCTTAAAAATTCCTGTCGTAACCGTGTCTTTTCCGAAGAGCACCTCGCGCGGAAGTCCCACATTGACAGAAAGGATTTTCATCACTCTTTCATATATAGACTATGTTGCTTATAAGAAATCATAAATAAAACGTTAGATACGTCTTATGGAAACACATATTCATTGTTAGCTGAGATGCGAGAATAAGAGATAAATGATAATATATCGTTGCGCCATTATATGTTAACATGTTAACGTTAGTATGTCGTGAAACTGGACTGAACTGTGATTATATTATCAAAGGCGAGACAGAGGAGGATTTACTAAAAAACGGCGCTGAACATGCCACTCAGGCTCATGGTATGAATGCAGACGACATCTATGTAAACGGAATTCCTGTCAATTTCTTATGTCAAACTATTCCTAAATTAGTAGATCAATAAGTTATGATATCCACAATATTCATCTAAAACTTAGGATGAGGACCACTAAATTATTTCACGTAACAGACGTTCTTGGCTTGTAAGGCTGGAAGTTAATTATTTTATTAATGTGCGGAGCGTCAGGTGGGAGACTTTGTACATAGCGCTACACAGTGTGACTCGTCGCTAGAAAATAGTTATTTTTAGTTAGAATTCCGTGAACAAAATAAGGACATTGAATAATGGAACTGAATCTCGGTCGTGCATCTAGCCTAATTAGCCTAATCATAATTGGCTATACTAAGTCTTAAAAGCTATGGGTCTCTATCGCGGGAATTGCAAGCACTATTCCCACGTAATCTAATACATGATTGAGTATGATATGAAGGTTCATTTAAGATACACACATAAAGAAGAATTAGCTACGCACTTACCTCTTAGAGGTAAAGGGTTTAGCATGGATTATAGAATAACTTTTGTGATCGATTTCCTAAAGCGAAGAAAGCCCAG
>JBAVTY010000625.1:0-7684 GCA_049696495.1 Candidatus Nitrosopolaris sp. | reverse complement strand
TCCCTGCCATTAAGAACTGGTACGACTCTCGCAATACGTTTTATGATGGTATCAGGCAAAGGTATTGATTAGTGAACTAACTTTGAAATAAATATTTTGCAACGAAAGTGCAACGTAACTCCTACGTAATTTCATCTACCTGAAATAAGAGTCGATGTATGATGCAGGGCTGGAGGCCCCATATAGAATATGAATAATTTTTCTGCTATGCTACCCTACATAAGTGTCCCATTGTCCACAAGCTCATCGACCAGGCTAGCTGATATCAACACTATTTCTCACAGACGATGTACTTCTACTAGATTTAGATTGCCCCTGAAGGGAGTCTAGTACATCTTCTCTTTGCTGGAAGTCAACGAGTTCCACTCGATATATATTCATCTCAGATGCGGTACAGTATGTTGAGTATTAAATGTTACAAAAAAAAGATTCCATAATTCTACTAGCTTTGATAAGCAGCCTGGCTGGCGTAGCATTCACGACTACTCTCTCGCCTTGTTACATCAATGGTGTAACGGATAAGACTAGCATTACCACCAATAACAATACCACCACCGCCTCTGCAACTAGCGCCAGCAACCTGATTACAAATATCTTGACAAAGAGCCTCGAAAATTATCTTCAAAAAGCAGGAGCCATAGTTGAAATAACAAGTAAATTACCTCAAATAAGGGATGTTTCTTATGTTCATTTGCTTAATCAAACATTAAAGACATTACATGGAATACCTCAATATGCAGATATGAAAAAGAGACAGATAGCTAAAAAATAGCTAGTAATAGCGGTTTATATAAGATTTTCTTTATTATGCCAGATGGAGATATGTATTTACTTGAGCCTTATTCCATACAACAGACTCTTACCGCGAACAATTATGCATTTAGAGATTATTTCCAAGGAGCAATTAAAACAAATGACATTTATGTAGGGAATGTGATAGTTTCAAAGGCCGCTTCTGGAAGCAGAGAAGCTGTAATTGCTGTACCAGTGTATTCTTTAAAGGACAACTCGACCATCGTCGGGGTATGGGGAGGTAGTATTGATTTTGGCATTTTAAATAAAGAGCTTCAGTCGCTAAAGATGCCATTAGGTGAAAGAGTTGTCTACACAGGCTATAAAGGACAGAAAGTAGCAGATTCTGATATAACCAAAAGTAAGATTCCAGAATCTTTTACCAATCTAAATAGTTTTAAGAATGCTATAAATGGACAGTATGGTTCAACGATAGATACAGTGAATAATAAAAAGATGTTAGTAACGTATCAGCCCGTCAAAGTATTTCACAATACATGGGTTGTTCTTTTGATGATGATGATCTAAAATATATGAAAGAATCTTATTTTCGGTAATTAGGCCAATAAAACAATACAATGAAAGCATTTAGATATTTATGCGGCAAAAAAGAGGGAATTAGACTGACTAGCAACTAGCACTTACAATCCCAATACCAATGCCAAACCTCAAGAATCCTGATACCACTGTTTCCAACATCACTGACCGACTGCATAAGCAATATGTGCTTGTGTGATAGACATCTCTATTTCGATACCAAGCAGCGACAGTGCAGCCAAAACCAAGCAAGCAATATCAATGACTTTGCACAAATATTGCTGTAATTGTTGGGAATATGTGATGATGCTCCTATCCTTGGAGTATCGATCTTTATCTTTCCCCAAAGGAGCTCATAAGCCTACCTAAGTGCAACGAAACTGCAACGAAACTGCAACGAAACTGCAACGTAATTTCAACCAATTATCAGCTACCACACTCAAGAACAAGTTTTACCGAAAAGATTTTATGCATTCAATAAAACAAGAACGCAACTCGGGGGACAACAAGTCTCCATATCGAAAAAACACAGAAGAACAAACATTATTAACAGCATGGTTACTGCCAAGAAATCTCAAGACCCAAATTCTTCATAATCACAATTTATGCAAAATGCGGCTAGAAGTCTTGGACATACAATGGAGAATGGATCATCTGCCGATGTTGTAACAAAAGTAGTGCTTAAAGCTGTTACAAGTGAAAATCCTAGTCTAAGATATTTAGCTGGCAAAGATGTAGAGACGTTGATTGCAGCAAAGAAAAATATGTCTGATGAAGAGTTCTACAATATGATGAAAACAGAATCTGATGTATTAGAATGTAATGGGGAAGGGTCTTCTAGTCACTTCCACTCTTATTGTTATTGTCTGGACTAGAAAGATACTCTTTGAGTCCAAGGAATTAGTGGCGTAATATCGTCTCACGAAGCTGCAAGGCGAAATTCTCTGACACCAAACATGAAAGAAGATTCCCAATAAAAATAGCTTTGGGGATTACAAGCTAGAAGGGTCATGGGGATATCATGGACATAACATATTGACTGAATGCTATGCTGGTGGTTGCGAAAACAACACATTGACAACAGTAACGCCGAACCACATAGAATTCACAGATAATCGCGGCGATACGATACACCTGATAAGATGACATGATATGATAGGAATAAGTATAACCAGAAAAACAACGAAGATAATCGGGATTGCTCTGATTGTCATAGGCTTATCCCTTTTTGGTATCTCCTACAATCAGGGATCGATGGGCCAAAATAGGTACAGCGAATTTATGTGTGCTGTAGATGCGACACCAAAAGCGTGTGCCACAGCCAATAATCAAATGACAGGTGGGTTCATTGGAATGATTTTCGGATTCTTCGTAGCACTCTTTGGATCATCATTAGTGGTACCGTCAACATTATTGAAAATTATTAAAAAGGTGAAGAGATGAAACCGATATCTTAAAAGCTCCTTCGTCTATGATATAGATGCGAGTGTAGGTAAAGATGAAATCACGTGTTAGTTACATCGTACAATCAATGTCAATGTAATATCATAGGCCAGCCATGTCCTCAAGTTCCCGAAATGTCGATTACTGCTTTCAAGGGGAAGAATGTATGATGGAGATTTCTGAATGTCTAATTATAACAGCGGTAATACAAGTTACGGGATTGAAGCAGAAAGTTATCGATCTACTAAGACCGTGGGTAGGAAAACCTACTGAAGTGTTGGATCAAAATGTGAAAAGTTTTGGGTCCATATACCACATATAATATATATACGAATGAGTTTATGTTGTCGCAGGATTAGAGCCATAAGTAATGATTCAGTTGGGGATAATTCTTTGGCATTGATGGCTTTCCTGTGTTTATAGCAATCGTTTAGCATCTTATTGAATAATTCCCTGTCATCTTCTCTTAGTCTATCTGTAAAACCCCTCCATGATTCAATTTCTTGTATAAATATATCATTACTAATGCTACTATTGCTACTACTATTTTCACTTGGAAAGTCATAATCAATCTAAGCTAAGGATACTAGAGAGCAACTGGGAAGGTAAGGATAATAGAGAGCAACTCAAACATAGCTTCATAATGTGCGCTCTTCCTTTACCTTTTCTAATTGTGACACTAACATTTTTGTGAGATGAAAAGGCCCGATGGTATTATATGATGAATAACTGAGAGGAGGGGGAGGGATATAGTGTTACTAGAATATTTGATGGATTGATTACTTGTATTATGCATTCTTTGTTACATACTATACGCTAATTTTCGATTGATTCATCAATATTTCTCCTCGGAGTATATTGTGAGTTTCTTCAGCGTCAAAATCCAAGTTATTGGGCTGATTGAAGGTCTAGATCTCAAGCTATAGATATCCGCTCGGACAATTTCTATGCATCGTTTTCTTTATTTTTAATTCCAATTCTAATCAACTTTGTAGGAATGAATAATCCCGTATGTCCTAATTATTATGTATAGATTCTTGCAATTCTTAACAATCCTGAAGCAAGGCCTCTAAGTTGAATAGATTGTGCCTTTATCTGCTCATATGTCTTTATTATAACGATTGAGGTTATAAGTCTCAACTTCTTTTTTCTGATCCCTTTCCTCGCGTTGAGCTTCCGTTGAAGACAGGGGAAAGTTTCTGCAGCAGGGTTTTCCACCACTTCGACTACCTCTTCTTACATGCGCATTCCGTATCTCAAATATAATGATAAGTCTAGAAATATAAGGATAAGACTCGTTTGGAAATAGCAATAAACCACAACAGATGGAGGATGCCATTATGAAAACAAGAAAACTGAGAAATCTGGAAGTTTCCGCCGTAGGTTACGGTTGCATGGGTTTGAGCCACGGTTACGGCCCTGTACCGGAGCGTATCGAATCCATCCAGCTGATACGTCAAGCATATGATTGGGGTTGTACCTTTTTTGATACCGCCGAAGTGTATGGAGACGGTGAGAATGAAACCTTGGTTGGTGAGGCGTTAAAACCTATCCGCGACAAAATTGTTTTGACTACCAAGTTTAAGATAGCCAAAACCGAACAAACATCTACACGTGAGGGCTTGCTAGAAGAAATTCAGGCCCATGTGGACGCATCCCTTAAACGGCTGGGGACGGACCATATCGACCTATATTATCAGCACCGGGTGAATAAAGATATTCCTGTCGAAGATATAGCTTGGTGCATGGGCACACTCATCCGTGAAGGCAAGATTCTTGCGTGGGGACAGTCTCAATCCACGGAGGAAGAAATTCGACGTGCCCATGCTGTAACGCCTATTACTGCTATCCAGAGCGAATACTCCATCATGGAGAGGATGTTTGAAAAGGATGTTATTCCTATTTGTGAGAAGCTTGGCGTAGGCTTTGTACCATTCAGTCCTCTTGCCAGCGGATTTCTATCCGGCAAATACAAGGCAGATAGAAAATACACAGGTGATGATGTACGTCGAGTTATCACCCGGTTCAGCAAAGAAAATGTCTTGGCAAATCAGCCGCTTTTGGATTTAATTACCGATTTTGCTAAACAAAAAGGTGCTACCCCAGCACAGATTTCTCTTGCGTGGATGCTGCACAAAAAAGATTTTATCGTGCCGATTCCCGGTTCCAGAACACCGGAGCGAATCCAAGAGAATTTGAGTGCTGCCGATGTAGAGCTGACGGATAATGAATTTAATCAGATCGAAGCGGAGCTTGCAAAAATCGAAATTCACGGAAATCGAACAGATGAGGATATTGCAAAATTGAGAAACATGATATGAAAATCATTAAAGAAAATGTCTTATGTCAGGAAGGTAAGGTAATGATGGAGCAGAATTGCTCCCAACGTTACTACATCAGCAGATTCAAACATCTGCAGGCTTCACAATTTTTTCTTTGATAGATATTCTTCTATTGCCTCTTGAACCACGGCTGAGTATGGTCTACTTTCCTGGACTGCTCTCGTCTTCAATGCTATAACAAGGTCTTTTGGCAGATGGAATGTTGTCTCCTTTTTTTAATACTTCTTGCTTCTTGACCAATTATACATTCTACTAGTAGTGAAATGGGATATTTAATACTAATCATCCTTTGGACTAAACTGTTAAACCATAAAAGCTATTAACAACCGGATATGTAATACAGTATATATGAGAATACAGCATATCGAGATGTTCGCAGCACCATTCCTTTTATTATTGCTGGCTCCGGGCACACTAACAACAAGAGATGCGAAAACCTGGCAGGCAGCAAAACCCGGATTGCAAGTCTGGTTCGGGCCAGGGCAAGAAAGAAAATGATAGATAATACAATCCATCCTTTAATCACATTAACAGGCTTGCATTTACAATTGGAAGCTATTGTGCTCCCAGATTGGTCATGATAGGGCTGCTGGAGAAAATATACTTTAAATGCTTAAGGAATAAGAGTCGGCGATATTGGGGTTGACGGCCTCTTATTGCTAGCGGCAGTTCCTATTTTGTTAAGAGCATTCACTTTGCCAGTTAATGCGTAAGTATCCTTTGGGCCTACAGCCAGTGCTTTATCATAATATAGTATAGCTCCAGTATGATTTCCTAGATTGTCTAAGGCTAGACCTTTACCATCTAATGCAGGAAAATAATAAGGGTCTACAGCCAGTGCTTTATCATAATATAGTATAGCTCCAGTATAGTTCCCTAAAGTGCCAAGAGTTATTCCCTTCCAATAAGATAAGAAGACATCCAGTATAGTTTCCTGTTTCGTCTAGGGCTAGACCTTTATTACCTAATGTATAATCATCCTTTGGGTCTACAGCCAGTGCTTTATCATAATATAGTATAGCTCCAGTATAGTTTTCTAGATTGCAGCAGATATACCCGTAGGAACTGGTCCTGGCCCAATAAAATACGATAAAATTACACACCTAGTTTACGTGCGAGGCCTCTGGAAGTGTCTCCGTAATTGACGGATTACACAACAAGTTGGCAGTTGGGGTTACATTGAATACTTATCCAGCAAATTCAGGAAAAGTAATATGCTACAATAAAGAATATCCGTTAAATATTTACCTATATGTGGAAACTGGCACAAAATGTACTGCTCAACCTACTAAAGGCTTTGAATTCAGTAGTTGGGTTCAGAAGGTGAACAACTCAACGGTTACGTTGAATACAACTGAGCCTGACTCTCCTTGGAACTCTCTTCGAAGGCTTTTGGGTGGAAATGATACATCAGCAAAGTTTGAACTTAATGGATATGGCATTTTTACTGCTAATTTCAAACCCCTTCCTCCTCCCATTCCGCCAGAATATGTCGCTACATTATTTGGCATTGTTGCTACAGCTTTTGTCAGCACATGGCTAACTCCTGCGATTATAGGTCGGAGAAAAACAAGTACCCAACGCAAGTACTTTAGAGAATGCGAAAATCAAATCGGCAAATTAGATAAAAATGCAATCGAGGAAAAAGTTATTGCATATTATGTAGACGGAAAGATAAGTCAGGATCATCGTCAACTTTTAAACGATAAAATTTCTGAGTATTACGAAAAGGAGAAAACCTCGGAGCGACATGGTGCGCCGTTCGCATGACGTATTACACGCACTCGTCGTTCATAACTTCTTTTTTTCCTTCTCCTTCTCCTTCCTCGTCTTTGGGTATGATCTGAATGCCTCTTCGGCACATACGCTATAACGGGTCTCGTCTTCAATCGCTGCGTGTGCAATGGCCTTGTCGACTTCCGAATCAATGTATATAGTTCTTTTTCTTATGGCCAACAGTATGCCTTATGAAATTCTTACACCTATTCCACAAAGATGTTGAATTCGGGAATATGACGACATCAAGGACCTTGTAAGACGTGCTTTGGACGCTGACGAAAATTATAATCTGCTATTTGTAGGTCAACCGGCGAGCGCAACGACTCTGTTCCTACTTGGAATATTGGAATGCAGGAAAGGTGTCTACTTCGATGGCTCAAACACCACCAACCGAATATTAGACGTACTAGAAGACGAAACGCCCAGAGTTATTTGCATAGATGAATTGGACAAGATGTCCCGTCAATTCCAAAATCAGCTGCTTAATTTTGAGAGTGGACGCATTAAGGTGGACCAGCAGCGCAAGTCTTATGATTTTGAAATAAAGGGTGCCAAGGTCTTTGCCACATGTAACGAAATCTCTCGGTTGTCCAAATTTCTACAATCCCGATTCCGATGCTTGCATCTGCCCAGATATACCGAACAGCAATTTCTGCAAATCTCGGTCAAGGTATTGTCCAAGTCCGAGTTGCCTGTTGAGATTACTCATATAATAGGAAAAGCAGTGTGGGACCAGGGAGGCGATATTCGCAATGTCATCTCAATTGGGAAGCTGGTACGAAGGGATGATG
>JBAVTY010000624.1:0-2968 GCA_049696495.1 Candidatus Nitrosopolaris sp. | reverse complement strand
CATTCAACGTCAACGTGAAAGGGCTACTGTTCACGGTACAAAAAGCGCTTCCGCTGTTTCAGGACGGCGGTTCGATCATTCTAACTGCTTCGACCGCTGCATCCAAAGGAACCGAGGCGTTCAGTGTTTACAGCGCAACCAAGGCCGCCATACGGTCGTTCGCGCGTACCTGGACAGTCGATCTGAAACAACGAAGGATCCGCGTCGACGCCATCAGTCCTGGCCCGATTGATACACCGGGCCTTAGTAGCTTGGTACAGACTGACGAACAGTTCAAGCAGTTAAAGACGAGCTTCGTCGCCACCATGCCGCTGGGGCGGATGGGCAGTCCTGACGAAGTCGCGAAAGCCGTCTCCTTCCTTGCGTCGGATGATAGCAGTTTTGTCACCGGTATCGAGCTCTTCGTCGATGGGGGTCACGCACAAATCTGAGGATGAGATTACAACAAATTATCTAGACCCGGCCTGGCATGCTTAGGACAATGTCTTGCAACTAAAAAGAGAGGTTCTCCAGCTGCTCGATTAATAGGACTACTGCTCCAGCTGCTCGATATAGCGGCTCATGAATTACGAACTCCCATCCAACCAATACTGGGATTAACAGATATTCTCCGTTCTAATAAAAGAATGGATAGAGCAGCACAAGAAGAATTACTAGATATTATTGTTAGGAATGCAAAGAGGTTGCAGCTACTTGCAGACGACATTTTAGATGTTACAAAAAAGAGAGCAATACATATCAGAGATGGAGGTATTGAGAAGGAGGTCCTAAACGTTGAAAGACAATAGTAATAGTAGTAGATCTACTGCTCTGATAACTCATAAAGAGAAACAAAAACATAAGATCTTAAACAAATTTTCATACTATTTAAGGATGCGCTTATAGAAAGAAAGACTAGATCCGTACTTTTAATATTAATTAGTAGGAGGTGGTTTAATGGTTTCACTTAATGCTATGAGTGCAGGTAATACAGCTTTTATGTGTTCCTTTATATACTCTAAATCCTACATAAAGGGATGTCAAATATACTAAGCCTATACAAACCAAGGCCTGATTTCCTCTCTGTAACCGAAAATGTTTTTACCATGGATGGCGGCAAGCGTCGTCTTGAATATAGTGGGATTGTTGATAAACACATTTGTAATTTATGCTATATGCCTGACGATGTGGTAAAATGTTCAAAGTGTGTTCAATATGTGTGTGAAGCATGTTCTCTTTGGAAATACGAAAGTGATGAGAAAATACATGTTATCGAAGTATGTTGTCCAACGTGCGATACGATTATGTATCATGATTTCTATTAATTGACTGTCAGAAAATACTTGTCTTGAACATTCTTTATTTATAATTTGGAACAAATATGCTACTTGTTTAGTAAAACACTTGCTTTACGATTCAAAGAACTAGAAAAGGTGGCATTCTTGAAAGAAAGGCCTATCATGAGATTCCTCCTAGGGTTGGATATCGATTAACAACCAAAGGTAAGGTCAAGTATCTATGTTTTTATCAACATTCAATTGGCTAAATGCTAATGATTTTAGATGGTAACAGGTGACCTAAATTATGATACTTAACTTAGTAGAGTCAGTGATTCCCTTATTGCAATGGATGAGAAAATGGTCAAAGCCAGTGTGACTTCAAATTAATTATATAATGACTATTTGTTGTACTTCCAGACATTCTACTTGTAGAAATTCAGATATGGCTATCTTGTTGTACGCTTCTACTTTACCCTGTTCTTGTGGATAACCTTTGGGTATCTGTTTATCCTTTATTCCGTTAAGGTTAAGAAAATTTTTGGCTGAAAAGATATCTGAGATAAACCTACCCTTCGAAGAAGATTAACTTTTGAGATGGTAGATAAGATGATTATCAACTAACTATCGGCTTGTAACTGCAACGTAAGTGATTGTGGTATTGTTGATATCATGATTGTTATATACTAGAACAAACTATGGATTTTTGGTGGAAATTGTGATTGCAGAGGCAAATCCGCGACTATGACTAACGGTTCTATTGACATCGACGATACACAGGGCGATGTAAGTGCAGTCATCAAAGATAGGATGGGGACTATTGCTGCAAAAAGTGTGTATGTATGTGGAGATCTTGTCATAAATAATTCAACCCTTGAGGATCGTGAAACACTAAAGAAAATTCAAGAGCTTCCAACCGAGATAAATGCTAGTGAGAAGGATAATGTAACAAGAGAAGAATTTATTGCTTTAAAAGGACAGCTTGGCACGCTCATAAGCCTCGTACAAAAAAATCTGGCTTTTTCGATCAAAGCAGGTGATGTTCAAGTCTCTCGTACTGAGCTGTCCGTAAAAGAAATCATACTTAAAGGTAATGAATGCTTCGATAGAGGTGATTACTCCATCACGTTAGATTTTTACGATGAGGCCATAAAGATAGATGCTAATTATGCTGATACATGGAATAACAAAGGTAATGCTCTTTATGCTTTAAGAAAATACAATGAAGCCATGGGATCCTATGAGAGATCTATAAAGATAGATCCTAATTATGCCATGAAAATTTGTCAGAAAACAAATACAGAAGACCGTCTTCTAACACAAAATAAGAAGCACGAGTTATAAATAATAGCTTACAATATATTGAGACATTCTTATCCGTATGAGGAAGTATTAGAATTGCCCCTTCTAGACACTATCCGATTGTTAAGAGGTTTTCACGAGACTAAAATCGTCGGATTTTTCGAGTTTGTTTTTGCTTTCTCTTCCGCAAAAGCCAAAGCAAGTGTGCATAAGACTTATCTATATGAACGAATGCTATGTATGCTTGTTCAAGCCTACTGGTTATGCTGGATTTCAAACCACTAGGCTTCTTCAACTTTATTTCATCAATGCCTCCGCGGCTAAACGCAGCAACCCATCTTTGTACAGACCTGCTACTGACTCCATGTTCATTTGCTATGTCTTGATAAGTTCTACCCTTTACTTTTTGA
>JBAVTY010000623.1:0-1590 GCA_049696495.1 Candidatus Nitrosopolaris sp. | reverse complement strand
ACACTGAACGCCTCGGTTCCTTTGGATGCAGCGGTCGAAGCAGTTAGAATGATCGAACCGCCGTCCTGAAACAGCGGAAGCGCTTTTTGTACCGTGAACAGTAGCCCTTTCACGTTGACGTTGAATGCCATCACCGTTATTCTCACGTCGAATCTCTTTCGCTCTCATTTGTTAATTGATGTGTCTTTTTTCTCGGAGCTATCCTTCTGTAAATCATCTTCAGTGCTATCTGTGCTCTAGATGCCTTCTATGAGAACGATTTATAGTGAAAATTGTAGTCATATCACTAGAGATATTGCACGCAGCAGCAGACAGAGCAGCAAAAGGAAACAGAAGACGTATATCGATAACCTTCATCGCAAAGGTCTGTGCAATTGCTCATGAAGTGTATTCCTCGCTGACAGGAAGAGCGTCGTTTCTTTCTCTATTCCTATGTAGGTTCTCCCTGCCTCTAGCGCCGCTCGACCAACTGCTCCTTTTCCCATGAAAGGATCTCACACGGATGAGCCTGACAAAGATAGCACTGGCGAGACGCTCCTCGTCGTATTCTGGTCCATCCTGTACTGTTATTATGTCAGATGCAGGACCAGATTCAGACATCTGTGGCTAGTTGTTATCATTATTATCATTCAAATGCAGTTTTCTCCCTATTTGTTTTCTTATCAATATTCTGTTCGCCTATTCCATTCAACTGCTGACGCTGCCCCTTCAATTCTGATCTAAGTTTGAAGCCTGAAAGTCCTGCAAAACTTAGGCCAATATACAGATTATATGAATATCGTGCATCTTTATTGTTTTATGTTAATGCTAACTTGTTATAAGCAGTCTGAATGAATGGGAGTATATACCTTTTTCCTTGCGTCCTCAAGACTATTCCTCTCGACTATTAGCCCTTGATTTTTAAGTTCCTCAACTGCGTTTTGTATTGTTCTTCTAGGTAGATGACTCAAACTAATTAACTCCCCTTGATCTATAGGATTTTTTGTCTTAATTATGTAATAGATGAATTTGGAAGAAGGTCCACTCTCAGGCTCTTTTCTGAGATATGAAACACCGAAAGCTGCCTTTGACAAAAATCCTCTGCGTTGAGATTCAACGGATGCTATGACATCGGGGTTAATACCAGCTAAATTGACACGCTGACCAAATTCGGCAATCAATGCTGATTGTTGGGATTCAATAGGCGATTCAAAGATACGTCCAATCATAATTATGGAACATCTATCTAGGAACTGAATTTGATAAACGCAGTTAGGAAATATCTCAGGTATATTGGTAGCTGGCCTAAATTATGATACTTGACTTAAAAGCCGCTAAGCCCACCGTGTTTAGTTGAACCATTCTTTCAGAAGTGGCAATAGTTTATTTTTTAAAGATTCGTTGTCTCCATCGATATCAAACGAAACCATCAGCACAGGATATTCGTCGTTGTCCAATGGTATCGTAGCTCGTTTTACTTTTTAGTACAATGTAAATGAATAAATGGGTTTACCAGTCTTCGATTGCAAGTCACCTCTTGTTAACATTCTCAATACAGATTCAATCGTCGATAAATCTGATTCATCTTCGGTCAATAAATGGTCGGATCCC
>JBAVTY010000622.1:0-4706 GCA_049696495.1 Candidatus Nitrosopolaris sp. | reverse complement strand
TCATGCGCAAATCTCACTTCAACCTTTGATATCCCACGATCTCCTGCAAAGGCTATTCCTGCAACCGGCACCCTTTGACCAGGTATGATATTTATATTCTCTAACTCTAAATTTCTAAATCTATCTCGTACTGCTGCCTGCCCAGGGATAACGATAGAGGAGTGAGTAGCTTCTGTAGCTACGTTAGTCCATCCATTTCTAGCCCAATAACCTTCGTAAACATTACCCACTAGCTCGATCTCGGTTATCCACTTTGGATTCATCATTCCATACAACCCGGGAACGATTGCTCTAACAGGATACCCATGTTCTGAAGTCAGAGGAGCTAAATTCATTTCATAAGCCAATATACTCCCGTCCAATAGTCCTCTCTCCAAAGGTATTCCGACATCGTAGCCATCGTAACACCTGAATGCTATGTATTTTGCATCTGACCTCACATGTGCCTTCTGAAGCACATCCTTAAGACGCACTCCCTTCCATAAAGCTGTACTTGTCAAATCCCCTCCTATTTTGTTACTTACGCATTGCAGTGTAGCATACTCTTCTACTGAAGGTATAGATTTTATCTCTTCATAAGTGATTGTTAAGTGGGTATTGACTAGTCCTTTAACATTAAGGCTCCAAGAAGTTGCATCAACGACGGGTACGATGGGGTTTATATCTATTCTGTAGAAGAGATATGTTGGCGTTATTTCTGAATCGAGAAGTGGTGTTAGCCTAGGATCTTCAAAGCCAACTGGTTTAGATCTTGATTGCGGAGGTAATAGTGAAGTAGAAGTCTGAGGGATTTGTACTTCCTCTGTTGAAAACAATCGGTTTAATCCCAAATATAGAATAGGTACAGCAACTGCTGATGCTATAACCGCACGAAGTAGCGCTCTTTTTTTATAATCAATCTCTGTTGCAGTACCAGATGGTTCTTCGATACCCGGTTTTCTTGATGCTCGTCTAATCTTTACTGAGAATGAGGACAGCGTAAAACCAAAGGCGATCTGAGGTAGAATAAAGGAGACAACTAACCTTGTGACAGAAGTTGCCTGTGTGTGAGTACGAGCTTCTGTTATTGTTATTAATGTAATCGCAAGGATGAGTAAAATAAGATAGGCTACAACCGAAGCCAGTATTGCTCTTCGTACATATCCTTCCCAATGTAACTTGTCATGTAATCTGATAAGCAATACAGCAAACAGGCCATACAATATAAAATAAATAATAATTGTACCTGCAAATGCAGAGTATTTAGCAAGAGGACCAAAATTCTCTACCGCTTGTGATTCAAATTGTCCTGGCGTCAGTGAGAATAGAGTCTGCGACGCAAGTTCTGGAATGAAGGATCCTCCAGCAAATGATCGTATAAGCAGCGATATTGCAATAGCCACTGCCCCTGCAGCGATTCCTAGAACGAAGGAATTGCCAGAGCCCCTGTCTGATTTTTCGATCACACATATGTCTTAGACATGATTGATTTAAGTTTTTCAGTTACCTTTCAGGATTTATTGCAAATTCAGACTTGCACTACGCACTAAGGCTGTGCCAACCGTATCTAGTACGAAAATAAAGATCGAGTCAGGTGGATCTAGTACTATTATTCTGTTCATTCATGAGGGTGCGTTGTTAGACACAATCTAAGAAGATTTCGTATTACCTTTCATCTGCCCCATCATACTTTTCACTTCCAGCATCATACTTTTAATTTCTTGCTCATGCATCTTTATACTCTGAGCTGTCAAGTTCATCTCTGTCATTGCTCCTTTAGTATTACCAATCTTTAGATCCGTTATAGCTTCCATCAAATGCATCTTAGCGTTCTGAAGGGATGCTCCGAATGTCATATTGCCTCCAGGCATCATCATACTCTTCCCACCAGTCATATTACCTACTTCAGCACTTGCACGAATACCAGTCTGGTTAGCTGGCGTCGTAGTCGTAGCTGATACTGATTGAACATGAATCCTGACTATTGTGGTTACCGTACTGAGTGTTAATACTGCTAGCAGAGATCCTGTAATGACTATCCGAAACTCGAGATGTGTTTGCATTAGCATATTAGTTTGAGAATATCTTATATAAAGACCATATATGAGATCCTGCAGGATAGTTGCGAATTCATTACGCAAACTTCGAATCAAGATGGTCAATACGCGAAAAAGAGATTTAGTATTTAGAGTCAATATCGAAAGTCCTGCTTAAGTTATTTCCCAATGTAGAGTGCTTAAATGTAAAGACTTGATAACATTAAAATTGATAGATCAAATAACAGTTCTTGATCTGAGTAATGATTTTACAACTATATCCATCATTGTCGTCTAAGATTGAATTTGATGTTGCAGTTATTCACAAAATTGCAGACGATGCCATTCGTATAAACAAAATAGACGAGGTGGCCATTATGCCACTAGTTAGCTGAGGTTAATCATGATTTCTATAACTTCCGAAACTATTGATATATGCAAAATCCTACTAGATACAATGGACAATTGTGCAGGTGGAACAGTGCTATTCATAGGAAGTGTTAGAGATCACAACGAAGATGGCATAGTTTCAGAAATTTATTATGAAGCTTACAAAGAAATGGCAGAAAAAAATCTTGCTGAAATTGAAATTGAAGCAAGAAAAAAATGGAACGTAAAGAAGTTTGCAGCTGTCCACAGAATAGGCAATTTAAAGGTTGGAGAAGTCGCTGTCGCCGTTGCCTCATCTGCAGAGCATAGAAAAGAAGCGTTTGAAGCATGCAGGTACGGTATCGATGAGATCAAAATCAGACTGCCAATATGGAAGAAGGAAGTATCAGATTCTGGTATAGCTTGGGTACAAGGCGTTTCTTCTAAAAGTGAATAGTATGGTAGGCATGTTTGATGTTGGCGATAAGTCTGAGACGTTGCGAACGGCTGTTGCACAAGCCATCATAAAAGTAGAACCAACCACAGTAACTTTAATCAAGGATGGAAAATCTCCGAAGGGTAGTATCTTTGACGCCGCTAGGCTCTCGGCAACAATGGCAGCGAAGAGAGCTTGGGATCTACTGCCATACTGTCATCCAATACCTATAGACAGTATTAAAGTTGATGTATCACTAAAGGAACAATCTATTGAGGTCACTGTCGATGTAAAGAATGTAGCAAAGACGGGTGTTGAGATGGAAGCGCTAACTGGTGCGTGCATAGCTGCGTTGACAATTTATGATATGCTAAAGCCAGTAGATGAAAGGCTATCGATAGAATCAATTAGAGTTCTTAAGAAGCAAGGAGGTCTCAAAACATTCATCGAAAGGTTTGATAGAGAGCTCAAAGCCGCCGTCTTGGTTACCAGCGATTCGAGAGGTGAAAATGAGGATCAATCGGGCAAGATTGTCATCGATAGGCTAGTTAAGAACGGGTTTGACATAGTAGAGTATAAAGTTATATCTGACGAAGCCGACGTCTTAGAGTCGCAGCTCAAGAGATTTAGCGATGAATTAAAGGTTGACATGGTGATAACAAGTGGAGGAACGGGTCTTGGTCCTCGAGATATAACCCCCGAAGCAACAAAGAAGGTTATAGAAAAAGAGGTTGGTGGAGTGGCTGAATTCCTTAGGGCGTATGGACAGAAAAGGACACCATTATCCATGCTCTCGAGAGGAGTAGCAGGAATTAGAGGAACTACAGTAATAATAAACCTTCCAGGCAGTGTCAAAGCAGTTTCGGAATCTCTGGACTCGTTGTTTCCTGGAATAATGCATATATATAAAATGCTTTGGGGATACGAACATTAGGTTCTGCAAGCTGATTACCATTTATTATTAATTGCATATCTGGGTTTGACACTCGACTGGTAATCTGCATGCATTTGTAGCATTAGTTGGTGATGTATGAACGTCATGCTTGTATTTTAGAAAATAGCAAAGATGTGCCTACAGAAGTCGAATAACAAAAATTTATTGCTCTGCAGATTAAGCCAAGCCCCACAGATAATGTCACAATACGACATTCAAAGCTTGTGTCCAGGTATTCCTATACTGCACCTTTAGTTTCCTGGGGTTTAGCGACTAACTAACTAATATTGATTGATTGGAATATAGAAGATCCTAAGGGTAAATCGATAGAGAAGGTAAGAGAAATCAGAGATGTAATTGAATCTAGGGTAAGAGAACTGGTCTCAAACGTTAGTAAAACTAAGCAATCGCTTAACACCTAATCAAAAGAAATTCGTAGCTGAAGTCATCGGCATATTCATTGTTGTAGTGTTTGCTACTGGCGCAGTAGTCTTAGATTCTAAAATGCATGGGGTATTAGGGATCTCATTTATTGCATTTGCACCATTTGTGGGTATTGCTATTGCGGTCTACATGTTTGGAAAGATTTCGATGGCACACTTTAACCCTGCTGTGACAATTGGATTTCTAATCACAAAGCATATCACAAAAATTCAACTGGCTTATTATTTATGTGCAGAAATAATTGGTGCTTTATTAGGAAGTCTATTCGTAAAATACGCAATTGGGTTTAATGCGAACCTAGGCGCAAATGCGCCAAATTATAGCTTCCCTGTACCAATCGTTTTTGGAATAGAGGTATTGGCATCTGCACTTCTTATGGCCGTTATTTTCATGGTAGTACATACGAAAGGATTAAGAGGTTTTGGTGGAATTGCTATCGGGGGAATAGTTGGCATAGATATTTTCTTTTTGGCATTTATTTCAGGTGCATCTATGAATCCAGCACGTT
>JBAVTY010000621.1:0-1898 GCA_049696495.1 Candidatus Nitrosopolaris sp. | reverse complement strand
ATCGATTTAACATCCGTGAAAGTCTCTGTCTTTACTTCGGGAATACCTTGATTCTTGGCCATGTCTTTTATTGTGTCAAACCATGATTGAACTTTTTGTTCAAGATCTTTAAAGTACTGGTCTGTTGCAGGCGGAAAGGCTGCATACCCATATGGCACACTTCCTATAACGTGAATGCAATAAAGCTGCGCATTTTCATCTTTTGCAACTTTTACTGCGTATTCAGCAGCATTTAGCGAACATTCTGAACCATCTATAGGAACAAGTATCTTTTTTATCTGAACTTTGGCATTACTGTCCGTGGATTTTACATTTGTTGTCATACTGCCACTTGAAAAGCAATTATGATGATCTTTTATATAATTTGTTTGTATGCACTGCTTTGCAGATAATCATACACTAGCATGTTATACAAAAAGGGAGTCACCTTTATGTATCGATAGAAATTCATTTGAATAATTGAAATGATATCAAAAATATTGGTTGCAATTGATGGTTCTAAAAACGCAGATAAAGCCTTTGAATATGCTTCGCATTTAGCAAAGAAAACCGGAGCGAGTTTGTTAATTCTACACGTATTTGAGGAATTGGGAACTGTTGGCTATTCAATCTATAAAGAAATAGAACGAAATAACAAGGAGATGTTACAAAAATATCAATCAAGAGCCAAAACGCTATTAACGCAGACATACGTGGACGCGATCGAAGCTAAGGCGAATGATGTGGCAGAAGAGATTTTACAAGTAGCTGATCAAAAGAATATAGATACGATAGTAGTTGGTGGTAGAGGAATTAGTGAAGCTAAGGAATTCTTATTAGGAAGTGTTTCGTACAAGGTCAGCCATTATGCTAAGCGCCCAGTTATCATTGTAAGATAGAATGCATAACTACCTAGCATTATATCTCAATCAAATATAACGCTATACTGGTACTTGGACTCATTTGATTACATTAATCATTTATTTTGCAAATATATAAAATAACGATCTAGAATTATCTGTTTAATGTTGTTTTCAAGAAACTATGATATCTTGAACCTATTCCTAGTATTGGGCGCTTCTCATCTCGGTCGTAAGTAGGCGATTGGTTGAGATGTCGATCGGAGACGAATTCAAAATTGTGTTGTTATATGGATGCTTATTTATATAGAAAAGGAGTGTAGATGTCAAATTGTCAACTAACAAGACTACCGTTAACTATTCAATACTCGCTGTGAATGGGGGGATCATAGGTGCGGTTTTTATTTTCTTTGCTATAGCAGCACAGGTCCCTGCTTCGACAATCTTTGCTCTCGATACTAAAAAATGCTCATTTGGCTTCAACATATTGGCATCGCATGCTCAGATTGGAGTGGTCATGGTTGGTGGCATAATAATTAGTCTATTCTCTATATCGTCGGTGTTAGCTCTTTTACATCGTAACGTATCTGCAGCTATAGCAACAACAACTGGGTTTGCTGTTATGTTTGTTGCCGCAATAATAATTGTGTCGTCGTTAGCATGCAGGCTTCCCACTGATTTTTTTATGGACATGATGGTAGCCCCTTTTATTGTTATTATTGTTGTAATTGTAGGTGTGCATATGTATTCAGAAAGAAAAAGAATTGGGAGTATGGCGTCAGATTAAACAATGAACTGTTCTATGTACTGTGAGCAGTCAAACAGAACTGGCATGAAAAGAGTCGTCAGTTGTCTACATATTGTCTTTTGAGATTTAAGGCATTACTTTGATTGATACGCGAAGGTAAAGTAAAAAAAAGTACCTAGCTAAATGAGGGTGGGGCATTATTTAGCTCTCCATTTTTAAATTAATTTTCTGTTTTGATTAGCTTCCTAGCATGTGTTTTATCGCTTTTGGTTGTTTGTTACCTGTTATGCAATTGTAGTAGACCATGATCT
>JBAVTY010000620.1:0-2411 GCA_049696495.1 Candidatus Nitrosopolaris sp. | reverse complement strand
TAGGACCTGAGGCAAATAATAGTACTACTGCTGCAATAGCCATAGTGCCAAATGTCATAGTTGTCTTGTATGTATGAAACATTTCTCCTGTTCTACTACGGTCTTTATATTATTTATATGCAGTCGTATATTCGACGAATGCACTACAATTATTATTCATTGGATGCTAGATTTCAGCAGTAATTAGCTAGTTTGTAATAGATTGCAAATATTTCTTAAAACATCAATAGAATTACGCCCTGTATCCCTATTCATTCAAATATTTACGCTCGCGTTTTGGTTCTTGTCGACGCTGGCGTAGATAAAGTTTGGAAACGAACGCCGCCATTGCTACGTCTTTCAGATCGGAAGATCCAATGCGTTGAACTGTTTAGATTTGCCCTATATCCATCATACACGAATAAAAGGCTATGGAAATCCATACTGACCTTTGATTATCAAGCCACATTAACACGGAAATTCAACGGATACTTTCGCGATGGTATGCCCAGATATTATTTCCTGTGCTAATCGATCACCATCATGCAAGTAATCTAGGATAAGATCATCATTCTGTGCATTCCTTGTAATAATGACTCGAGAGGCTTCAGGATACGGCAGATTCTTGTTCTCTGACCTTTCTCCTACCTTCAGTGTGGTTGTCTTCTGATCGATTAATTCTATCCGGATAGCAGATATCCTCGTTGCAGTATCTGTCCAATAATACTCCCTAAGCATTTCATTTTTTGCAAACATGAAATATATAATAAATAATCCCTTAAAACAGCCTATTGTTATTTTATTTGATAAACATACTCCAATTAATTTGAATCTCACGGTATGAAGGAATAAAACGACTTCTCGTCGCCTTTCTGGTGTAGATGAGTTGACCTACTTTACTATAAGCGATCCGATTTGGTACTGATTCACTTCAATATAACTTTCTGGCATTTCATCAAAAGAAAGCCTCCTCTCATTTTTGTCGATATAGAGGCGAGTTTTACTTAGAACATAGAATTGCCTCACCATCGCTCTCAACATCCCTCCCACGGGTCTTTGAAATATATAGAGTCCGCCGGAGGCGCAGAACTAATATCCCTGTGGATGTTTCAATATTGATAAT
The DNA here is from genome assembly GCA_049696495.1 of Candidatus Nitrosopolaris sp. Lineage (GTDB taxonomy): Archaea > Thermoproteota > Nitrososphaeria > Nitrososphaerales > Nitrososphaeraceae > Nitrosopolaris. The sequence continues at coordinate 1,309 of JBAVTY010000620.1, read as the reverse complement.
AATAATTTCTGTCTCAAGCTGTATCGTTCTCTTTGAGGTTCTTGATTGGAATTCTGTTAGCAGAACTTCCCTGATTAATTTCCTTTCTTATAACTTTTGCTCGCATTCTGAGTGAAGGTTGATCTTTATGTTTTTCGAAAACATGACTAATGTATTTTTCGTAGCTTGCAAATTCCGAGTTACAAGAAGGGCAAAGTACTATGTATTTAGGCAATTATTATGGCATATATTAGATGAGACTTTAAAACTTGCTTCTAACTTGTGGGCAAAAATTCAACCTTTTTATAAGAAGCGCATGGAATTATTTAACGTATGTCAGTAGCTAAAATAGTAGAGTTAGTTGGAAGTTCTAACAAAAGCTGGGAAGATGCGGCTCAAATCGCGCTAAATGAAGCAATCAAGACCATTCATGGAATACGTGGAATCGAAGTTACAGATATGACGGCGAAGGTGGATAGCAAAACAGGCAACATTCAAGAATATAGAGTATGTGTTAAATTATCCTTTGGTGTGGAAAGATAAAAACAATATTGTAGATTATCATCGGTCCCATTCGAAATCCATTCTTTCTTTTACATCTTCCCTCGTCAAAGGGGGTTAGCCCAAAGACCATTCCTATAATATTAAATCTAGAGTGGCGTCCGTAAACAGAGAATACTTACAGAAAAAGGCAACGTTGTAAAACCAATTCTAAATCGACCGGATTAAACAAAAAGCTGTGAAAGCCTCGCTTGGGATTGTTTCTGTCTCCCTCTCTTACTCAAAGGTTCATGCCGAAAATTATTTTGCAATCTTGTTTCTGTGTGTGTCGTGCTCACCAGTGAAGGACAACAACTAGTGTCGTGTTACAGATTAAAAAGAATGGAGGTGGTAAATCATTATAAGCCGCATGAATTAAGTCTGGTTAACTATTTATACACGAAGAAGAAACTACATAATATGAAGGGTAGAACGATTAACGAAGGCCAACGGGCATTCCCGTTATAGCATTATTAAAAGAGAAATATGATACAGATATAGCATTATTAAAAGAGGGAATGCTGGATATGCAGAAGTTGCTAAAAAATCCAGAGGAATTGGTAGAGATTTCCAGGGCCGTCAATGCTGTATCGAGGTCATGAATTACCTCTTCTAAGTTGTATTGTAACTTGACTTATTGGAATATGCGGTTAGGTTGTAGAGTTATGTGATGTGCGTTCCGTGCGCCTTGTTCCATCTATTTTTCAAAAGCCGATTTACCTGTACCTAAAGATGGTGTATCTATAGACAGAAGAGGCATGTAATAGATATTTGTTTATTAAATGCCAAT
>JBAVTY010000619.1:0-1968 GCA_049696495.1 Candidatus Nitrosopolaris sp. | reverse complement strand
AAACAAAGGTGCTACAGTCGATAGAAAGCAATCGTCAATTCTATATTAATGCATTTTTCTTAGCTAGTCTAGTGGTAAACTAAAAGAAAAGGTAGCACCACATCTTCCATGGTCATTATTATTTTGGGCCCATTTTTTACCCCCATGAGCTTCTATAATGTTCTTAGAAATGTATAATCCCAAGCCTGTACCGGTAAAGGACTTGCTGGAAAATTTCGTAAATAGTCTTGGGAATATTTCTGGATCGATACCTGAACCAGTATCCTGAATACTAACCACCGCCATTTCTTCCTCTCCCTTCCTTTTTACAACAGCAATTGATATAACACCATCGGACGTAAACTTGAGAGCGTTATATAATAGGTTAGAAATAACTTGCATTATTCTATCTTTATCAGCTTGCACAAAAATATCATCTCTATGACCCACATCCTCTCCTGCTTTCATTTCATTTTTAAATTCTAATTTTACTTTGTTACGGCCTTCTGAGTCTTGAGTTTTCCGTCATCTATAACATGTAGTATTATTTGTTTCTTATCTTATTTAGTGCTAATCTATGACTTTCAATCCTTGTGATATCTAGTATGTCTTTTGTTAACTTTTGAATTCGAAAGGCATTTCTATAAATAGCGTCAATAAATGATTTAATTTCAATAGGAGGATCAGTCATTGCCAATTCTGCATAACCGAGAATAGATTGTGCAGGTGTTCTTAGTTCATGAGCCGCTATATTGATAAATTCTTGTTGCATTCTTTCGTGAAGTTTAACTGTTCATTCGCTATGAGCAGTTGATTGTTTGCAGTCTGCAACTCTTCTGTTCTTTTTTTAACCTCAGTTTCTAATGATCTTTGAACGGCTAAGTGACGCTTGTAGATACCACGATCAATTACAAATACCGATACGCCGGTTATAGCTGCAGCAGCAAGAGTAGTAATAACAATAATACGTGTCATTACTTGGGCATAAGAGTTTTTACAGTCGTATTGGATAATGCGTATCTCAGTCGGCTCTGAATATCTGCAGTAATTGTCCGGATCTTATCCATAAGAATCTTTCCTCTATTGCTTAGGATCATTGGTAATGCGGCATTGAGGCCGTGTGATTGGACTCTGAAATTTCACTTCAAATTGAAAGATGCACATGAAGAGTATATGTAATATCTGCAAAATGAGGATTAGTCCCAGGTGAAGTCAAGAGGCCAGACGGAGTGACACGAACATTAAGACTAGTACTATGGCTCTGCTTGTTGAAGCGTTCCCCATTCTGCATCGTATCTAACAGTGTATCCTGAAACGTAGGATATACTATTACCACTACGACATGAATCGTTTTGGGAATTTCCGCCGTTCCAATCGCTATATGCCTGATTCTTCCCGGCTTGGTATCATATACCGAAATCTTATCTTCGCGACGCTTTAGGGTTGTACGAAACCATTGAACAAATTAGAATCTTGAATAGAATGGGCCTCCTTTATACCTGTGTAATTCCCGAACAAGATACGGGTCCAGCCCATCACTATTATGACGCAGCAATTGCCTGCTTTGACGAAGGTTTAACGTACGACAATGATATGTCTGCCTATCTAAAAAGAAAGAGCTATCTAAAAAAAGACTATGATAAAGCAAGACGCCAATAATATTTCACGCTTTTCATCGGAAGCACTCGTCGTTGCTTGCATTCACTACAATAACCCTCAAGAGCAGCTACTTCAACATCTCCTATAAGAGTCAAACGCGATTTCTCATACTCCAACGTCAGAGACTTAGTGCCCACTTTCTTATATCGTCGTCGTCTAGTAGATAGCAGATTCTCAATAAAAGGAAGCTTTTTCCAATCCCACTTGTTTTTGGCTATTTGTCAATTTGCTAGGTGAACCTTTGGATCTTTATTTTTTGTATGGGATGACATTGATGCAGCAAAGGCCTAAAGAAGTCAGGTCTTAGCCGGCTGGATAAAAGAGATCGTC
>JBAVTY010000618.1:0-1528 GCA_049696495.1 Candidatus Nitrosopolaris sp. | reverse complement strand
CGACTCCATTATCATGAATTGAATTTGTTTCTAATTCTGAATTCCTTCCTGTTTTAACAGAGATCACTTTTCCTGTGCTTGAGTTTATCGTAATAGTTAGCCAAACTTCATTTTTTCCTTTCTTACGCAGCGCAGTAATATATCGCTGCATATCTCTAGATGGAAGTGAGACCTCAAGATTCAGAATCTTTCCATCTTCAAGATCTGCTTTATTTGAGATATTAGATGAAAGTAAGTATGAAGCAGCTGTAAGGGTTGTATTTGATGTTGGCAAAGTAGTAGTCTCTTTTTGTGCTTCTTCCAGTTTCTGATTCTCTGAAAATTCTCCTAAACCCGATTTAACATGCCTCCTTGTAGCATCTTCAATCTGTATTATCTTGTCAGGAGTTTCAGATAGTTTGTCAGTAGAAATATCATCGACTACAATGTTGCTTATGCTTTGTCTTCCAAATTTGTGATCAATATTTGGATCATCATTATGTTTAGTATCACTAAAAAAAGTCCTTTCAGAGCTTTCAGTAATACTGTTTTTAGGACGTGACGTCCTAACCCTTTTTGGAATATTGGGATTATTGGCAGGCAAATATCTTCGAATATTTCTTTCGGTGAAGCCAGGTAAATGATTATGATCATTGTGTATTTTCGCGAGAGCTTCTTTGTGCGTTAGCCCATCAACGAGGGTTAGCCTATTGTACATCTGAGGAATTAAGACAAATGCTCGTGTTGCCGCTGGGTAAACTTTCTGGAACTCTTGCGATAACTCTTCGTATGACTTGTATTTGTACTCGTTCAAGTCATGGGTTTGGTTAATTGATGCAATAGATTTGATATCCTTCTTTGACAGAGTTCTTAGTCATCTCCAAACTTATTTACGCAAATTTTACAAAGTGACAAAGGTAAACTCGCTCCTTGACCTGCATTAACTTCGATCTCAACAGTTGCTTCTTCAAAACAGCCTACAGCTTCGCATATACGCTTCTGACTTTTTTTTCGAAATGATGATCCAAGATCATTTTTATCTTTCATGATAGTAATTGATCAATAAGGCGTGGCATAGGAGCTATCGAAAAGTACTTTAGCTGATTCCTTTTATAGTAGTGATGACTTTACGTGTCAAAATCTGTCATTTTTGGTTCACATAAAAATAGGGGTGACATCAATATTGATAAAGCTATTATTCACGAACTCAGTAAAACCCACTCTATCAGTTCTGGTGATCTTAAGAGTCTTGTGCAGAAGTCACTTGGACGTATTATATCGTCTATAACATTTAGCGTTCATATTAAAAATATGTTACAAGAAGGGGAACTTGAGAAGAACGATACAGGAAGAGGACAAAAAGTGTTTTACTCGATTACAGAAGGGTTGAAAAGGCAATTAAGGTTAAATCTCCATCGACTCGAGCCACAACACACGTTATTTAGAAAAATTTATGAAAGGCTCTTCTTGTACGAGTTCTGGGGTACTCCCGCATTTATTATATCATCAGAACAGGATTTTGACAAGTTGCTTCAATCAGAATTCAATA
>JBAVTY010000617.1:0-1593 GCA_049696495.1 Candidatus Nitrosopolaris sp. | reverse complement strand
AGGCCATGGTTCACAGTTTTACTATTCAATAAATCATTTATAATATTCTCCTTTGCTCCATGATCCTTTGCAATCTTGGTTAACTTCCTTGCGAGATCGACATAGTCTGAGACAAGTAACAAAGCCTGCTGCTCTCGTTCTGTTCGATCTGAAAAGGTTATGTCATTATTTCTGTTTATGACGCTATCATGATCCCAAGGAATTGTATCTTGCCTAACTGGATGGACGTTGACTATACCTATATCCAATTTAGGTACAGTGTCCCTCAATCCCTTTACTTTCAGCCAATAAAGACGGTGTAGTCTAACAAGTTGTGTCAATGGAGTATTGCTCATTATTCCGCCATCCCAAAAATAATGGATATTCTTCTCATAATTAGCTGTATTATGATTATAGCTTTCAACTTCTAAAGTGGTATAACTATAGTTGATAGGTACAGACGCACTTGCAATCACGTGTTCTGATGTAATTCCCTGGTTGTATCTTATGGTATGTTTATATCCCACTTCTTTCCCGTTTTGAATAATATATTTTCCATATTCCGATTTTCGGGAACCATCTTCTGTTTCGTAACTATCGAATGTTACAGCTGCTCCTTCTGCCACGTCAACACTCACGAGGAGAAGTCGTGGTTGGGGCAACGATGATTTCTCATCGAAACTTGTTGCTATTGGAAATTTTGCGAATCTCTCTAAACTTCTCTTTAATGCTCCACTGTCAAAGCGATACCAAACATTCTGAAAATCAAAGAATCTAGTATCAACGAGGGGTATTAAGGGGGAAAAAACTGTAGGCACTCCTGTAATTGAAAATTCCTTTGCTGAATAATATCTTCTTGCAGCTTCCCCAGATGCAATTCCACGGTGAAAGTTGTTATGCAAATAATCCCACCAAGCTGTAATACCAGGCATAATGTCAAATGATGATTCCTTTGACAAATAATCCCAGAATTCATTTAGTCTTTCCGCAGAGCCATCCCATGTATCATTTTCCACTACATAGCTTACGATTATTGCAGCATTTATCGCACCGATCGACGTTCCAGCCACAATATTTAGAAGTGGTTTTCCAATTTCTGCTTTTTCTCTGTCTGTTTTAGTGAGTCTTTCATATAATGCTTGGTAGGCCCCTGCTTCATATGCACCAAGCGAACCACCACCTTGTAGTACTAATGCTCTTTGGCTGTCGGGTACCTTTGTCACATGATCTGGGTGAAAGAAGATGTTATTATATTTTGAACTTTTCCTAATCGATATTAGGTTAGTTGTTGTAATTACACAGATAGGTAACAATTTTGGTTACCTACACCGGTTACACTTTCTTGCTTCTTTTTTGTATATATCTTGGATTTAATTAATCTTTGTAGAAACATTTCTGATGGAGTAAGCCCATTAATCCCGCCATGCTCCCTGGTCTCGTTGTATGCTTCGACAAACATGTCATATCTTAACTTTCCATCATCTATGCTAGATATATCTTCAACTGCTAGAAACTCATTCTTTACAATCTTGTTATATGCTTCCACTTTTCCTTGTAACTGTGGATAAGATTTTGGAATTGGTTTATCTTTTATGTTGTTATGCTCAAGAAAGC
>JBAVTY010000616.1:0-2290 GCA_049696495.1 Candidatus Nitrosopolaris sp. | reverse complement strand
GAAAAGTTTTGAGTGTGTTCACGGTTACTCCTACTTTGGAAATGTATCCCTCTGTATCGAGTGTTATTCTTTTGTTTGGCATACAAGAAATCACAAAGTGTACTTTGTTTCATATCATGATCCTGTTCATGATGTTGCTCCTGCTGCTCTTGTACGTCCTCATCATTTGCGTTCCATTTTGCATCCGGTAATCCTATCATATTTCTAAATATATTGGCCGTACCAGGACCGAAACCGGCGTAGTGATTATTTGCCGCTACGATTGCAAGATTGACACGCTCATCTTGTACGTTTTTAATATTATCGGCCCATTTCTGCATCTCAAGTACTCTATCAATCTGTATCCGACCAAAATCTTTTTCATGAATACTTCTATCTCCTATAAATCTCAAGTATAGAAAATTGGTTGTAATAATTGGTGGGATCTTTATTTCCGCCCGCAAGCAGACTCCAAACCATACATATGTCGTTATTTGCAAAGAAATTGTATGCTAAATCCTGAAACCAGGATGTATGTCGTACTTCAACAGCATATCTGAATCTATTATCAAGAAGGGGTACTAGATTCCTAAGATTTTCCAGGCCATCGAAAATCTGCAAAGATGGAGGGAGTTGTATCAGAAGGGCCAATGTCTTATGTGAAAGGGGAGCAATTGCTTGAAAAAAATATTCTAATTCTTTGTCCACATCATTCAGTCGTTTTTCATGTGTTATTACTTTATGAAATTTGGCCGTGAATTTGAAATTCTTGAGAGTCCTCTTAACCCAATTGTTCACCATAAAGACACTAGGAATCCTGTAGACTGAAGAATCAATTTCTACATAATCAAAAATGTGTGAATAATAATTTAGCCAACCAGAATTCTCAATATTTGAAGGGTAGAAAGGACCCTGCCAAGATGTATAAGACCAACCAGAACATCCTACGTAATTTCGCAACGTATCCTCGTCTATCTGTTATTTATCTTCAATCATTTTATTTGTTTAGATTATCTGATTCCACCTCGGGAGATGTTAACCACGGTATGAATCAATAGTGATATTTACTATCACTCAAATCGTCTAGAAAAGCATGACCCGATAACATATTGTTAAAATATTAACAAAACACTCTAATCATTACCATTATGCATCACGTTCATTCGTCGCTAAAAGACATATCTAGAAATTTGTCGTAACGGCTAATGATAATGTCGTAGTGTGAAACACTGACATGAAGCAAATTATTTTTAGCATAGTGGCTGCTTTATTGCTGTCTGGATTTTTCGTAGAACAAGCATTTGCCCTACAAGGGACGAATGGCGGAAAAGCAGGAGACGGTACCAAGGGCGGAGTCGGCGGTAACGGGGGAAACGGTATAAGCGGTAAAACAATAAATGGTAAAAACGGCACAAATGCAAATGGTCATGGCGGAAGCCCTGATGGAGGCGAGTAAAAGTCGCATTATATTCTCCTGAAAAGCACTGCAATGATTCGACCTTAAAATAATGCTATAACACACCGATCGGTACTATTATTTGTATGCATAACTTTCACTAAAAGACATATCAAGAAATCCGTCACACAGCATCCTCCTTCTTGCTATAATAGCTGAAATGACCAAAATTATATAGGGGATACATACACCATAACACGGTTTCGATGATATAGACAACATACTAAAAAAGGTAGAACGACTGATAACTATAGGAGTAATACTAATACTGGTAGGGATATTTTTCAAGTAGCGTGAAGAGACACATACTAAAGAGTATTGGATAGGATTTAATGCTGGAAAACAAGATGTTTTAAACGCAGTGTATGACGGAGGCGGCACATGTTCATTTGATACATTAGTACAATCCAAACATGAATAAAACAGATTCAGAAGAGAAATTTAAAATGAAAAAAAGGTGTAAAATTCGGCGTCGGGGCTGCGGCATTTTCGGCACTAATATTTTTGTTCCATTTGCTAACAGGGGAGAAAGAACGGACGAATTTCTGCAAGTATTGACAAAGATATGGAGCGATGATGTTGTAGAAAATCAATTATCTCTCGCCATTCCTATTCTAGGAAACAAAAGCTCGAAGAACTGATAGAGTCATCGTAGAAGATTACTTTCTTGGTCAGCCGTGTTAGGCTACGATCTTTATATTAGGATCAGAACCAAACATGATTACACATGAGTTACGGTAAAGACAGTAGCTACGGCCAAGGCAGCGGTAGAAGTTATGGTGGTGGAGGCAGCGGAGGCTTCAACAGAGGTTCACCTGGGCCGAAACCGGTAGAAGTAGGTAAGGAATATGAAGT
>JBAVTY010000615.1:0-4263 GCA_049696495.1 Candidatus Nitrosopolaris sp. | reverse complement strand
ATGTATAGCCTACAATACCCACCGAATAACCAACCTTACTATAATAATCGATGGTTTCTACAAAGCCGAACTCAAAAGAAGACTTCTTATAGCATGCAAAATGCTCATATTGGAAATAACAGAATATCGAACTGTTTTTTCTAACAGTGCGATGTTACTCAACGATGGAACTAATATCTTATTTCTGAATAACTTTCTTAATCTAGACGGGTATAACGGCGTTTTGTATTCTGGTTTATTATCTTATTTCGGAGGACACACTCAGAGTTTAATAAGAAGACTATATGAGAGAATCAGGCTTCATAACGAAATACTCTCCGACAAAGTGCCTATTTAGATGCGGCTGCGGTTCTTCTAAACCAAAACGTTAAGAGTTCTCCAAATATTCTACAATTAGGTCAGCCTAATGGATTCGCTAAACCTACTACAGAAGCCAGGTTGTCACGACCAAAAATCGCTAGTGATATTGCATCCGTCAGGGTGTCAGGGTATCCATAGTACACATTCAATGTACAATTTCTAACATGAAGATAATGATGGTATAAGGAACATAATAAAAAATTAGGATTAGATATACTAGGGAAAAAATATCCCGAGTTGGCCACGTTGGTACCGACAGTCAGCGCAGGCGTTTTTAGGTGGTTCGTTTCCAGGCGGCAATGGCGTTAACCCTGGCGGTTTCGTTAGAGTATGGAATACGCGATTTCCTCTTCATGGCAATTTCCGAACTTCAACTATCTTTCCTTTTAGCCTGGATATTTCTTCAAGTAGTATTTTTGAAATATTATCGAATCTCCTCTGAACTTCAGCTTTGTCATTTCCCTTTGAAATGATCTGGACACGCATTCGTGGGGCATAATTATTATCACTAGCGTAGATATGCTTGGTTATCCAAGCTACTCCTTGAGGATATGTCTTCAGATAAATTGAATCATGGGGATTCGATTCAACTATCTCTGAGAGAGTTGGGGCAAGCATTGCCTCGCTTACGCCTATAGTTTCGTAACTAGACTCGACAATATGGAAATCTCCAATAATTTTCTGCATCTGAGGAAGAATACTTTCTAAGAATATTGCTTCCATTTCCTTAGGTACTCCTGGGAGACAGACGATTTTTGTCTCACCCATCTCTATTAGCACAGAGGGAGCACTCCCAACAGGGTTTTGAATAGGATTTGATCCTACTGGAATCTTTGCCATCTTTAAGCGAATTTCATTTAGTTCATAATTCATTGATCGTCGAGCATAACTCTTTTTCAACATGTCTAGTGCCATCTTGTCAAGCGCGAGTTCCAAGCTTAATCCGCTGGCAACGCCTTGCATGGTTTTGTCGTCGTAAGTAGGACCAAGGCCGCCAGAGATGATTAACCAGTCTGGTTTTCGAGCAACAGAGTCTCCTACCGCCAAGGATATTTCATCCACATCATCTCTGATTACAGTTATTCTTTTCACAGATCCACCAACTTCTGTAATTTTCTTAGACATCCAATAAGCGTTCGTGTTGATGGTGATACCTGAAAGCAATTCATTTCCAACGCATAATATCTCGGTAGCAGACACTCTCATGGTCGCATCTACCAAAGATGAGAGAATGCATAATATTAAGTCAAGCCAAACGCGAGTGGTATGAGCTTGATTTTTATCAGACTGACTTTTCATACATAGCAAGTCAATGTGGTTGTCTTGCTAAAGCATGTAATGACATACAAGCGACGTTGACGATATGATGAAGCTTAGAATACCCCATCTGGCTTGCACTTTCATATACTAAGAGATAGAATAACAAGATACAATCGTCACGCTCAGATTGACCTTTTTTATTCTTCAAAGAAATTTATTCATGCATACACAAGCATGCCTATGCTCATCCAAAGGCATGGTAGGAAAATACAACAGACTAATTATGAAGAGAAAATTAATGGATGAAAAAGCAGTTCAAAAAGAATTAAATCAAGCAAAGAGTGAAGAATTCTTGGCCAATTAAACCATAAGTGACTCTCCAAACTTACCATCTAGTGTCTGTCAGATCAGAGACAGCTTTAAGAAAAATTGTCTATATAGAGGAATTTGACAAATACGATATTGACGGCAGCTTATTATGCAGAAACTTAGATTGCAAAAATCATCCTGGATCACCGTACAGAAAATACTGTTCTAAGAAATGTAATAAAGATTTTCGTCGTTGGTATTATCATAATTTTTACTGGGAGCGAGTAAGATCGGATATATTCAAACGTGATAATTATACTTGTCAGATTTGCAATAGAAGCTATCCTTACAGATACCATAGAAGATTTGCTAGGTCTAAAAAATTAGAGTGCGACCATATCGTACCCAGATCGCTTTATGAACAAAATGGATATAAATTCGATACGCTTGAAAATAAAATTAAAGCAACATTAGAATTCTTCCATAATCATAATAATCTCAGGACATTATGTCATGATTGTCATAAACGTGTAACATCAAAGTATCTTCGCCTACCTAGGACTATGTAAGTGTATTCTTATTTCATAGTTTATTATTATTTCAAAATGGTAGATGCTGTGGTAGAGTAGAAGTGGTGGTTGCATCACCATACTCTTAGCAGAGGAATTCAAATGCGATATGAGTAAGGAGAATTTCAAAACAGAAACGGAGGTGAGAGAAGATAGCAAACTAGGACATGGCGGAAGATAACAGACTTACTATCTATGCCATCTCACTTTCTGTTAATCATAGACGCTATTATTGCCCCATATGTGCAATTATTTTTGACCGCACCTGAGACTGTGATGCAGCACCTACAAAACCGTCGACTGCTTTTCCATTCTTGAATATATATATGGTGGGTATACTTTGTATTCCAAAAGTACTAGCAATTCTTGGACATTCATCTACATTAACCTTCCCAAATACCACCTTTCCTGCAAGTTCGCTAGCAAGCTGTGTTATTATTGGAGAGACCAATCGACAAGGTCCACACCAAGGAGCCCAAAAATCGACTACTATGAGAGGGTATTTCTCAATTGCCTGATCAAAGTTAGAATCGGTTACCGTTATGGGAGAGGATATATTGCTGTTACCTTGTTGTTGTGCTTTGGCTATCAATTCATTTTTCTTCCTTGCTAGAATATCATTTAATTCATTATCATCATAGTTTTGCATGTTTTTGTTGTCACCATTTAATATACGGTTAAGCGTAGTTTAAATATTATGTTTAATATTGTGAATCCCAATGCTTCCACGGGTAGGTATCATGGTATTTTCACTTTTGATGATTTTAGCCACAACATATAATGGACCGATATTGGGTCAGACCTATAACCAGGTAAATCGCTTGATAAGGATAAATCAATTATCGACTCAATTCCTACAAAGACAATTAGCGTAGGGGATATCAATATAGCCTACAAAATGTTTGGAAAAGGCGGCGAACCAATATTACTCATAACTGGTTTTCGAACCACAATGGACATGTGGGATCCAAATCTACTAAACAGATTAGCATCGTCAAACCACACAGTAATCGTATTCGACGATAGAGGGATGGGAAAAACTACAGTTGGAACAAAAGAGTTTTCAATAAATCGATTTGCAAATGACGCTGCAGGTTTGTTAAATGCACTCCACATTAACAATGCTACAGTTTTAGGATGGTCGATGGGTGGATACGTAGCTCAAATACTAGCAATTAACTATCATAATAAAGTGAACGATTTGATAATTTACGCATCTGATTGGAGTGGAAAAGAGGCAATCTATCGAAATTCAACAGTAATACAAGAACAAGGAGAAAGATTCCTCAATCTGCTTGTCCCGGCACAGTGGCTCCAAGCAAATCCAGATGTGACTAACTACATTCCTATACCCACTGAAACTTCCGCTCCAAGTAGTATTCAGGATCAGGCTAAAGCTTCTGATAACTGGAGCGGCAGTTGCAACAGCATATCGAAAATAAATAAACCTACATTGATAATTACAGGAACATACGACATAGCAGTCCCTGCAGTAAATTCAATCATACTTGCGGAAAAAATTCCTGGATCATGGCTTATACAGATCAAAAGTGGTGGTCATGGGCTAATGTATCAGTACCCCAAAGAATTAAGCAATATAATATTGACATTTCACACAGCTGAGATACTGAGATACTGTTAGTAGTACAAATCAGATTGTTTAACTAGATGGCAGTAGTAGTCTTTAATTGAAATGAGATGTTAGGGGATTGAGTGTATGGTGAAGTTGGACAGACTTCGCTCTGCTAACATAAGTCATACTTGA
>JBAVTY010000614.1:0-8443 GCA_049696495.1 Candidatus Nitrosopolaris sp. | reverse complement strand
ATAGCTCGTTCAAATTCCAATGCCCTCTCAAGCGCACTTCTCAACTTTAGGTATCTTGATGGTTGTAGTTTTCCCAGTCCACTATCTTGTTCCCACTGTGAAGGATCGTCACTAGGCCTTACTTCTAATTGCATTAATCTAAATGCAACTTTCTTAGAATGACCTAATTCTTCACTTGCTCTTTCTTCAAAAAATTTTTGTTCTAGAACTCCTAGACCTTCTATATTTTGTGCGATGTACCAAAAGTAATGAAATGTTGAAAGCTCAGCACCATACGCTTTCTTTAGCATTTCAATTGTGCCGCCAACTTCTGTTCCGGCTATTTCCTTTGCCATCTTTCCCATAAGAATACTCGTCCACACAAGCTATATATCATTTTTGGATGATATTAGTAAGTAGCACAATTTTGAAGATACTGCCTCAGTGGTATAGAGGATCAATCAAAACACCTCTGCTTTCAATCAATGATTCGTTTTTGTTTAATCGCTCAACAAGAAAATCCCTCTATTGGCCACAAGCTAAGTTGATACATAGTTATAATGAAATACGTAATCATATTTCATTATAAGGTTGATGACCTAGATAGCATTTTTTCTTCTCCTAATCGTGATGCCGCGCTATTATCCTTCTTCCTTGGAAGTTCCAGACCAACTAAACCCATATGGATTCACCTATTGGTTCAAATATTGTTCTTAGCGCATCCGCGTCATAGAAGCGCGCTATTTCAAAGAATTCTATTTTTTTGCTCTACTCTGAGAAGAATATATCTTCCAATTAATGCTTCAGGTAATGTGTGCTTGTTAGAAGTCATATCTCTACCTCTTGTTTATCTGTTATGGCGCATTCTTTAGCACTACGACTGAGCCATATCTAACCTGGGTCTCGTTCAACGCATATATCATCTGCTCCAAAGGATCCAATATGCCATCAGTATTTTCACAAATATATATTCCAGTTTGATTCTCTTCCTCTTCCTCCTCATTTTTCTTTGAAATGAAAATTTGGTGCTCGGTTTTCATTAGGTGCACCTAATCACGTTTGAGTAGTATTTAAGTGATTTTATGATAGTTTGGTTTGTAGAGTAAACTGTTAGCAATATCGCCTCATAAGTCTTGTAGTTTGAATTCGAACTACAAATTACACGATATTGGACCGTATCAGGTATTTTCTACCAATTATTTTAAATTTTAGATACGATCTTCCAGATTATTCAAAAGTTATTACGTAGCCGTACCCGGACTTTAAATGACTCACGCGATTCGTTCATAGCGTTGGATTTATCTCTATTGAATTAGTAGAGCTTTTATTGATCATTTGTACGAAATTATAAAATTATCCGATTTTGTCAGATCTTTTTTTGTTTGGCAGTATCAAAAAACTTTAGAATAGATAACAAAGACATCTTAACTGCGACCGAAGAAGCTAAACTTCATGTAGGTACATTTAACGACAAGGTAGTGACATGTCCTTGGCATGGCGAAGAATGGATGTTACTACAGATAAGATGAAATTGAGAATAGAATAATCTTAGTGTAGAAGATGTGGAAAAATAAAATAATTATAAAATATAAAAAGGAGAAAGCAGATTTCGTAGAAAATGCTGTAGTGTATTTCTTGTCCTTCTAATTTCAAATATTGCTGTGTAACTTCGTAACAATTACACTAGTCTGTTATCAAAATCATATATTGTAGTTAATATTACATTCTCGCTGTTAATTTCATATTCATCTGATCCCCTTTTAGCTTTGCCTGTTTTTCTTACTAGTCTAAAGAATTCCAGAACGTCCAGCGCGGCTTTAATAGGCTGACGATTTTCAACAATTCCGTGTGGAAGATCAGCAGCAGTATTGAAATCGGCCTTATAGAATTTTCTCTTTCTTTTTGCAACTTTGTATACCTCAGACATAATTGACTTAGGATTATCTACTGATCCAAGAAAATACCTTCTTTGCTTACTTGTGCCGCTAATTATTATGCACATCACATCGTGTGTTCTCGAATGCGTATAATAGTAATAGCGCCCTTTGATACCTTTGGAATGACGATCACCTTCAGTTATAAAAAGAGGATCTGTATTGTACTCTTGAGGAATGAGATTTTCCATCGGCTGTGCTTCGATGAACCGTACACAAGTGTATTCGATGAGTTTCTTTATCTGAGGTAGAAAACGCTTATTGATAGAAATCCACATTTTCCCATCCTTCTCTATTGAAATGATAAATGACTTTCGTTGTAGCTCACGTATAGCCAACCTACCGTGTGTAATCTCGCTGTCACGGAAACAGTATTTCAACATACTATCGTTTTCGATTACATCGTCGCCTACATAACATTTCAAATAAAGATGACGTAAGACATCAATATGTGGCTGCTTCCAGACTATTTCCTGGTTCATTACTTCTTTCAGATACGTCAGCACCTATAAATACTTACGGACATTTTTGTCTATTATGAAAGCTAAATAAGTATGTGACGGAATACTTATTAGTCTGACATAAAGAACATTAAGGTATGATATCAAAAAGGCCAACCTTGGAAAGAGGAGAGGAGAGATGAATAGCTAAAATGGCTAATGATAACAGGATAGAAGAAGCTAGCAGCTCAGAGTATCAGAGATGTGATGGGATGGGCCCATTAGAAAGGTCTTTTCATAGTGCAGCAGCTATAATAGTTGACTTTCTAATAATCCACAAGAACTCTGATTTTTCTGAATCAGAAATTGCACAAATGACAGAATTGTCCGCCAAGACTGTTAATAGAATCATGCCCCAACTTATTAGTAACAATATTGCGCAGATAAAACGAACAGTTAGTGGACGAACTAAAATGTATTGGTTGCATCCAAAGTCGAAAGCGGCTGAACATCTTGAGGCATTCGTATATGAAACAGCCTCTGTACTTGCAGAAGAAAAAATCCAAGATGAAGAGATAAGATCTCTAAATGGTGACCAACATAGACTTAGATTTCAAGATACATGAGTAATTGAAACAGTCTCAACAATTCACAGTATATGAGATAATTGAAAAAATGTCATTCTCCTTGGCGTTCTAAGTCATGCAGCAACAGTGCAAACTAATGGATATCAGAAGGATGTACAGGACATTGTTGCATGCACAAAACAATATTGTGCAATCCACTGATATAGCGACCGCATGCGTTTGCGATTACCTATTCAAACTATCGTATCCTTATGGCGTGATAAATGGAAAAGAGGATGACTTCATTGTAGCAGATACAACTCATGAAATCATGAGTTTAATCGCACTTAGAATAATACCGGAACATTGGGAATGCAACCTTAGAAAAGATGATCTTGAGGTAGTAGTTAGAAGGATTGAAAGAGAATCTGAGAATATTGTACAACAAGCGATACAAAAGACCAAAGATCATGTTCAAAGTGAAGGCAGACGAGATAAACCTTTAGATCATAATTTCGAGTACGACATATACGATCGATTACATGGGATCCTAACTGGGCTTGCTAGTCGTATTATGAAAAAGTACGAGTGCCCAAAACGTGTGGTTACTGAAATTACAATCACAAATGTATCTAAATTTCATGAAGGAACTGTTGACGTTATATTGGAATATTACGGTAATAAATACGGGCTAGTGGACTGGAAAACATATAACCTTAATCCTGCAAATAGCAGTGGTAAGGAAAAATGGCAGTTACTTGCAAATTTGCTCTTAGCTAATTACCGATATTCCGAGAATGAAGATGAATGGGCTAGTTGCTTATTTGGTTCAATCGTTTTTTATGAAGGCGCATTTATGCCAAGACTGCCATTATCTGAAAAAGCTATTCTGAAGATCAAAAAAGAGAGACAATTTGCATATGATATGATGTGTGGTAACAATCCAAAACCTGAAAGACCTGACTTTTGTGCCGTATGCGATATAGGAAAGACGAAATCAGCCGAAGAGTGTTACCGTTATCAGCAAGAATCACACTTAGCTAAAACAGGGCAATTGCCTGCAGATTATGATAGGATCCGACGTTTTACACTAGCAACTCGTTATAAGATATGTAGAGAGCGTGGTGAGACATACAGACACAAGTTTGTGATCTCACAAATGATACAGCAATTCGGAGAAGAAGATGCATTAAATTTATTGGAACATGCAAAGATTATACACAGAAATTATAGGTTCGACAAAATTGAAGTTAATCATGACTCATTAGTCTATCTCACTAAGAAAGATAGGACTGACAAAGAATTCTACGTTGAGACACGCAAGATAGTTAGAATCATACGCAAAGAAAATAATATTCCTTTATTGGCTTGTGTAAGTAAAAGCGGCAGTATATATAACGTCAAACCCGATATTTTGATAGTCGATTTTCGGAAATATACGACGCTACAACATGCAAAAGAACAATTGTTTTATGGGGATCCCAACAGTTACGAACTAATAGTCATACCGGATGAAATCAACCTCACAAGAAGGATGCTTAATCCCTTGCATATGTTGCATAGACTAGCTGCAGATAAAATAATACCAACTTTGATTTGTCGTGATACAGGAAACCCTTTTCCCAATAGTACAGCAAACGATATGATGAGGAGCTGAATTCTACCGTGATCCGACTCGATGCAGAGCAAAATCGAATCATGGACTGGAGACTGGGGGCAAAAGATATAGCCGCGGTAATAGGTCCTCCTGGTTGCGGTAAAACCACAATAGGTAGTGCATTAGCAGGTAACATGATTGTCGACGGATTCGCTGACAAAGTGCTATTAACTGCATACACAAATGCAGCTACAGATGAGTTCGGTCGCGAGCTTTGCGTTCTTTTAGGTGATACAACTGCAAGTAAGTTATGTGTTAGGGCGGGTAACGGTGATGCTGCTGATCGATCGTTACCAATACCTTTTAGTAATGATGTGGAGGTGATCAAGGCCAAGAAAATTATTCTTTGCACAATCCTCTCGCTTCCTAGATTACCCAAAGATACAAGATTCGATAGGCTGATAATCGATGAAGCCAGCATAACAAAGATTGATCAATTATTGATTCCACTACAGATGAGTTTGAGCTCTTCATCCACTACTAGACCCGCATTTTTTTATAAATCAAATTTGACAGCTAACGACTATAGGCTGCCGAACTTACAACAACAACTAAAGGAGCTAATGAATTTTTTAGGTCAATGTGGTGTAGCTGCTACTGTTGTAGGTGATCCAAAGCAATCACAACCTATCAGTCTCAGTAGTGATGGCGGAGCCGACGGTTATTACAACAGTCTTAGCGCTATTGAGTGGATCATAAATTCAGCAGGTCATGATACATTACATATTACCCATCGATTACCAGATAGACTTGCCAGCCTTGTTGATGATTTTGCTCAATATGGGGGCTTAATATCAGCTCCAGAAGCTGCTGGGAGGAGATTAAATCTTACTAATATGTACGCTTTAGAACATGACTTTAAGCAGATCCTAGATCCGGCCGAAGTTGTCACTTGGTTAGATATGCGTAACAGCGAAGAAATACCATCAAAGGAAAGCTCTTGGATCAACCAAGCAGAAGCAAGAGCATGTGCAAAAATATGTAGACAGTTGGTCAAGCTGATGCCACGTCCACAACAACTGAAAGAAGAAAAACGTATTGTTATAATTACAAGATTTACTGGCCAAGTCATGGCCATTCGAAATCTATTGGCCCAAATGGATTTATTTGACAACCACGATATTAGAGTTACAACTACAACTAGTGCACTTGGAACTCAAGGCGATATTGTTTTGTTTTCCTTAGTAAGAAATAACCAAGAGAGATATCTTGGTGCAGCTGGAGCATTACAAGACCTAAATGTTTCCATTTCCAGAGCTAAGAAAAAGCTGATCATTGTTGGTAATTTTGATATGATGATGAATGGCTATTGTGGTCACACCAAAACTAATTATGCAAGAAATTTAGCACACCTCATAGAGTCAAAGTATGGAAAAGTAATAGAGGCACCTTTAGTCTTAAAATAATATTTATACATGAGGGTTATAGCATCAAGTTATCTTTGTGCATTCTACGAACGAAATTCAATATTTCAGACCTTTACTTTGTCAAGCCTGTTCTAGGATTAATAAAAAATAAAAAATGGATTTCCTCTTTATGTTAGGGCATTCTAGTTAACTATGACTATTGCATACCTTGTCTTTGATTTCATTATTGTATCTCTACATTCTCTGACTACAAATATAATGTCATATATTTGAAGAATGCACTATAAGAACGATTTATAGGGATAAATACATTGTCGAAAGATAAATGTCTATATCGACCAACAAGATTAAAAGGATTGATAAAGGATTTCGGATATGGCCTTGTAGAGTGATTTTTGGCTGCGGTCTCTTGTCATCGAACACTCAAATATTAACATTCCTACTTGACAACTCTGACAAGATGCGAAGCACTCAGAAGTGATCTATACGATTGACCAGCGTAATACGTATAGATCACGAAGACAATGATAATGGCTTCGTTACCAAAAAATTTGATTATTCATACAGCGCTATAGAGAAGCAGATGAATGATGGATATTAATATGGATTAGTACAAATCTAAATACAACGAATGAAAGTGGTGGTTGTGGAATTAGATAAACCAAATCGCCATGACAAACTTGAACACAGAAGATAACAATCACATACGAAAACTAGAGTACAAGAAGTGATGAAAGTTGAAAATGTAGATGATACATCAAGAGATGTAATGGGGGATGATGTTTCTTAATTAATCGCAGTAGTAAAAGTTATAAAATAGAACCCTGTCAGCTCGTCGAGTCAAAAATATTCTCAGTTCCGTATATCATAATGGAGAATAGGATTATCTGTAGCTCGAATAATGACTTGTACACATCAGGGAAAGGTTTCAGATATTCACGAGTGCATATCGGGCAGAGTTTCGAGTTCATAAATCAAATCCCAGATCGATTGTTGTCTATTTTCAGGTTTGAGATCGATCATCTTTAATAGACAGCGATCTAGTTTCTTAGAAATTGTCGGATGATATTTAGAGGGTGGGTCGACTTGCGGTCTTGTCATTTTATAGTCATATGCGGGTGGTCTTGTACGAGTCATCATCTCATAAAATATTATACCCAAAGAATAGATATCTGTACGACCGTCTACTATTCTATCTAAGGCAAACCATTGTTCAGGTGAACAGTATCCAGGCGTTCCACCTATTTCCCCTCCTGACGCAGCAGTCAATGCAAGCGATTCTCTGTTAATATCTTTACCGAGGCCCCAATCAGCAATCTTTATTTCAGATCTGGTGGAATTTGTAAACATAATATTATCAGGCTTCAAGTCTCTGTGGTAAATATTAGAACTGTGTGCCTGTGCTAAGGCATTACATGTTGCGAGAATGATTCTATTGATTGTCCATTTCCTTTCAAAAACATATCTTTCATCACTACTAAAGCTTTCATCGATGTGTTGTCTAAGGGAACCACCAGTTAGATACTCCATTATGTAATATGGCATAAAATTAGGTGGGTCTCCTCCTATGTTCCATCGAAATATCTTCACGATAGTAGGATGGTTTAATCCAGATAATATCTTGATCTCTCTTTCGAAACGTGCTTTGTTAAAAAAGTGCTTGAGCTCTTTCAATGCATATCTTTTGTTATCATCTCCTTGTATCTCATAAACCGTTCCAAAAGCACCCGAATCGAGCGTTTTTATGATTTTATATTTCAATTTACATCCAGTGATATATTCCTATAACACACATATTCTAGATTGTAGACCAATATTATTAATTCATTTTTGTAAACCGCATTTCATTTTTGAACATAACTTTACAAATCGGATTTTATATCAGAGTTGTGTTAAACTATAAATCATATTATCGTTCATTACGCTACATAATATTTCGGAGTAGACATTGAATGCGGACTAGTTGTTGGTGGGAGTATACTATTAGCGTGTCTTATATTTTTTTCAAACATTGTTAAATGTGGTGGTTGGGTACATCAGAAGAAGGTTTAACGCCGCTCGATGCGCATATAATATATACACGTACCCCGACCAGTCCAGGTAGGTAAACCATTCAATGTCGGGGTAACGTCGGAATATGTAAATGATAAGAGTGCAAGGTCAAGTTGGGTCTTGTTTTCAAATGTTTCTATCGTCCTTAGAACGGTGGAACATTCAAATGGTCCAGATTTGCCCCGCGTGCTCAATGCAAGTGATAATGATACATCAGGTTTATTAAGACCGGGCGAAGCATATTCGAGAGAAAAATACTTGGTATTTCTGAGATTTACGGCCTTTTTCAGTCCAGAAGGTGTTGGTTCAGAACCATGGTTTTTCTTCAGTGCTAGCGCCCATTATAATATTGGAAAGGGAAAACCTGGTTATATTAGTCCAAATAAATTGCCGTCCATTACTGTCGTAGACAAAGAGAATCAAACGAGCAAGATAGAAGGACGATTGA
>JBAVTY010000613.1:0-2459 GCA_049696495.1 Candidatus Nitrosopolaris sp. | reverse complement strand
GAACATGATATCTCTAGCTCTATGATAGACTTCAGCCAAATTATCTGGTAGCTTTTCAATTTTCATAGGATAGTTTTCGACAAAGAAAAGGCTTTTGTCGATCACAGGTGAAGCATCTATAACTTCACTAAAAGGCGTGTTACTTAGTAGAGCCCCATCCCATGCATATACACCTTTTTCTAGTTCAACCCAAGGAAAATTATCTGACGGATATCCAGAAGTTGCAAGTATATGCTTAGGAGTTATTTTCTGCCTCGAACTATCAAAAGTTAACGGTTCCGATGTTAAGACATTGACTGCAGTCATTATGAGACGTGCGTTAGGATGCCCCATCAAGTTGAAGCTTATTATAATCAATATATTTTTCTAAAGTCTTGACTAAAGGAGAATGGTCATATATGTATGTCCATTTTGACGGGTTAAAGTACTGAGGGTCTTTTAATGAATAGTCAGCTCTCCACCTAGGAACGAAGAACTTATCATTGCCATAAAGTATAGAGCTCATTGTGTTCAACGAATTGACTTTATCTGTGTTTGGTAGAAAATGATTCTCTCCTGTTTTAACAACGCGTCCTCCATATTTGTTATATAGCCACTTCACTATGGGATTAGTCAAGTTTACAGAGCTCTCTGCAAGTTCTAACCAAAAGTCTTCTAGCGCGCGTTCTGGATGGTCTTTATCTACACTTCCAGCTATTATAGATGCGTTTATGCCACCGATTGATGTACCAGCTACAATATCCAATTTTATATTCTTATTTACAAGAGCTTTAAAGACTCCACATGCAAATGCCCCTAATGAGCCTCCACCTTGAAGCACCATTTTCAATTTTATCAGAAGACATGACCACATTCGGGTCTTTTCATGCAGCACTAGTACGCATCGTCATGGGGACTCGTGATCATTTCTATTGCGTTTGCTCTGTTTCCTTCTTGTCCTATTTTTTCATATAAAGCCTTAAAAACCCCCGCGTTGGATGCTTCGAGTGCACATCCTCCTCGGCGTTTTAGGAATTTTATTGTAAGACATAACACTCAGTTGTATTTGCCTTATTCTTTAACGTTGATGTTATGGCAATTTTTCGCTGACTAGATATTGGCTAAGCCACACCTTCCGAACATGGATAAAATAGCAAAGGCACAATTCATGAAGATGAATTTGCGTCTATGTCCAGGAATTTTAGAACACACCATCCTGTAATTTACTATTTCGGGGATCTCATAGATGAATCCAAAAGTTGGGTTTGCGTTAGATAGTGGAACCTTCCTTTTTTTTGCCTTAATTCTTCTGACGTCTCTATGGCTGGAACCGAATGTATAGATGTTAACTAGATTTCCTCTATTTCTCCAGGACACGCCTAGTTTTGACTGGTCGATAAGGGTGAAAATCACAGGGGCAAACCCATCAACAGTTAACGTTACAAGTTAGTATGGGGTAGCTTTTTCTTAACAGGGTGTCCATATCACCTATATTTTTATATAGTGGGATATCATATCTGTATTACCAGAATTTGAATACTTGATGACAACAACATACTCACCAGCGGACTGGCTTCTACGGATAAAGGAAAACAAACCTATGGCAAAAGTTGCACGTACAAGATTAGCAGCTATATCTATTTTGTAGCATATTGTAGCACAAGTATGTCTCGTAATACTTTTATACTTGACCGACCTCTATGTTTAGATGTTTGTAGTGCTTTGGATAAGCGGTTGACATCGTTTGAGGGCGGATGCAGCTATTCTCTCTATTTTCAATAATCTACAATTAGCGTTAGAAGATCTCTCTCCGGAGCTTGTCGATGATGACACCTATGACACAACAAAACTTGTAAACGAAATATTAAATGAAAGTGGTGACTCTCCAAAACTATTTGTGATTAATCTTCCTGAGGCTGATGTGGCCAGATACTTCTGTGCAGAAATAATAGACCGAGTCTTTAGAAAGAGAAAAAGTACTTTCACTTTAATTCCTAGGATATTATTTGTTTTTGATGAGGCTCAAGAGTTTATTCCAGCAGATAAGAGAAAAGAAGATGGGACAGATAATTCAAGCCGCGCTGTCGAAAGGTTACTAAGACATGGGAGAAAGTACAATTTGAATGGATGGATAAGTACACAAAGAATTGCACATCTTAACACTAATGCACTTCAACAGCTTCATAGTTATTTTGTGAGTACTATGCCCAGGCCTTATGATAGACAATTGATTTCAGATACATTTGCAATCGATGACGCATTTATGGATAGGACTCTTATGTTTCAGAATGGTGATTGGCTGATGACAAGCTTCAATGACAAGCTTCAAGGCTACAAACACACAGAATGTTCCTTTTTTCTTCCATGCCATCAATAACGACGATTCAATTCTTGATTAATTTACAATCCTTTATCTGTATCTATGCAACCAAGAATTGCAAATAACATCTCAAAAACTATAGATTATGAAGGTGCAGATA
>JBAVTY010000612.1:0-1713 GCA_049696495.1 Candidatus Nitrosopolaris sp. | reverse complement strand
GTTCTATGCAACGTAATTCTCATAGGTCAAACCGCGTTATTTGTAAAGCATGCGGGAAGAGCTTTTACGTCCTAGTACCTACAGTCATATCCTCACGACCGCGACCTTTTGTCATATTCGGGCAGGCATTAGGACATCAACTAAAGATATTTCCAGCAACATATCCTTGTCCACGCTGCCGGTTCGTAACAGAATATTCACAAGACGAAATTATTACCGCTTAAATGACTTCATCATAGATATGTCTAATTTACTTATCGGCACGACCCATCCTATCCCGACCTGCACATCTAATAAAGCATTACATAGAGTTTTTAGTGAATCATTAACTTGATTGTAGAAAAAACCAATGTCTACATCGATATAATCATCCCCTTGATGTACTTGACGAGGTGCCACAGGAAGATCCTCAACCATCTCACTGAGTGTTTTAATTTTGTCGAGAAATGGAATATATTTTAGACTTACGATTCCGATTAGCTTTCCTGTATCCGAAAAAACGGGCCCGCCGCTGTTGCCATAATTTACACGTGCATCTATCTGAATCATTTCGAAAGGAAATTGCTTTACAAGTCCTTTTCCTTTCGCTGATATCACTCCTTTGGTCAAAGTCAAATGCGACAATCCTATTGGATACCCCAAGGTGAAACATTCTGCTCCTACTCCAACTTCCTCATATGATGCATATGGAGGATAACTGCTAGCCCTAAGACCCTTGTTGGTAATAAGAGCCAAATCATGACGATCGTCAAATTTCATTATTTCAGAAGCTTCGGGTAATTGGCTTCCTCTTACGACAGAGATCTTCTCCGGGGTTTTCTCATTAGGACGGACGACATGGTCACAGGTTAAGATTGTTTGGTCATCTATTATTATGACTTGAGTAGTATGAATGTCTCTAATATATCTAAGCCGTTCTTGTTTGCCCAATTAATCTTAGAAGTTGTAAGAGACATTCCCACATTTAACCAATGTCACTGAATTATATTCGAGTTGCAAGGTGGCGCAAACGGGGTATTGAATACCATTTTGATCAAGCGATTCACGGATTACAGTATTGAGCTGACCATTTCTGCATGGACATAACATTGCTTTCTCACCCAGATTGTATCTTTCAAATACTTTGTACAAGTCTGGGTTTAAACCATCATGAGCCTTCCAGCTCCCCTTCTCTGTTACTGGCCTTGTCACTCCACTTATCTAGGTGGGCCTGGAAATGTCTCTGTACGTGAATATTGAACTCTCCTAGAAAGAAATTTTCGGCCGCAATATTTGCTGGTATGGAACATGGGCTGAACTTCACCATACTAGCAACATGGGCTGGCTAGCTGAGGGAATATTGAGTGTGCTATGATGATTAATCGTGAACAGAGATGCTGTAATATGCTGAATCAGAATGGTATGGGAATGATTACAAAGTATCAGAACGTTAAGCTTCCCGGTTACCCGGGAAACCTTGGAATGGAAAGGTTCGATAATTGCGGATAATCTCTCTTTTCAGAATATCGGGTTTAAAGATCAGGAAGCTTTCTTTACATACAGAGAATCTGACTCATAACACACCAATACTTTTCTGCCCTAGCCATTTGTATGAACCACATAAAGAATCTGATCTCGAGAATGACAAAGGAACATAGCGACAGGCATAGGTTCGTTGGTTATTATATACAGGATTGTCAAATAACAATCAGGTACATGTAATATGTCCGGTTC
>JBAVTY010000611.1:0-10388 GCA_049696495.1 Candidatus Nitrosopolaris sp. | reverse complement strand
AGCACCAAGACTTACTCCGGTGGCTGGTTTATTAAAAACGGAAGATGTTTGACCGTGAGTTAGAGAGATTGTTAAAGTGCAAAGAATGCCAATTGGTATCATAATAGTCATCATGGGGGTTCGCAATGTATACCGATGACAGACTTTGAACATTAGGTCAATATATTTTTCAATTCTATAAATACATTAAATCTAAATATATTTTGTGGGATTACCTTTCCATTCGCTGTATCCACATGATCAGGTGCTTAATAGAGCCATATATTCTGAAATGTTATATTAGTCAATATCTCAAGTATGATACTGAATCACCTCGACTAGCCCATTCTACAAACGAAAGCTCATAATTGCTGGTTTAATTCTCGTATGCATTTCTTTTATTGTGAGTAACGTACTTATCGTATATTTACAGAGTTTAGGTTCAGAATATATCATCATTGCTGCGACCGTAATTGTGTGTGGAGTTGGAGGTTTGGGATTAACAATGTATGATATTCTGAAAAACAAACAATCGTTTACTGGACCAAATCAATAGTCTTCCAACTACGACATATTGAAATGCAATATACAATATATTAACTACATAGCTCTTAGATTAACTAGAGGAGATCCAATTGCAGATGCCATTCCATCAAACTTCAAGCTAGAGAGATAATAATCCATTGAACATAACAAAGATCAATAATCAGTCTAAATGAAGCGATTTTGAGTATTTTGGTAATGAAAACTGGCTAGAACTTTTATTTTGACTAACAAGGATATATCCAGCAATTCCGATACGGCTTCTGTATTTCACATTACAGAAAGGCAGGTCGGAATGTCACATTATTTTTATTGGCACAATTGTCTTTTCTAAAAAGAAAAGACGAATTTGTTGTCAGTATACAATTATATATTACTACTAATTACGTTTCGATTCCAAATCGCTCACACTACAACATTTAGCTACTAATAACGTTATATAAGAGAATGGCTTGCAAACCAAGCAACAGATGAATACGTTAGTTGTGGCCACTTCGAGAAAATACTTCCTCCAGAACAAGCTTTAGCATTAGTAAATGAAGATAGTCAGCTTTAGTAGCTGGAGCATTTCAATGAACAACCGTAATTACCAAAGGATGAGCCAGAGATTGCTCAGGTTTTTCGAACAGCCAAGGGAGTTTATTGAGGAGAACCTGATCTTACGTTATATGTGGAATGTTATATGTGGTAGTATGAGTATGATAATTCTCGAAATGGACAGCTTGATAAAAGGCAGCAATGTCACAGGACATGCCCACTAAAGTCAAAAAAATCGAAGACATCGGAAGATCAAATTTGGCACACCTCGTCTTTCGGATAATATATCGTAACTTCACCATCGTGCTAACAGAAACAACAAAAAGGCAGCTAGAAAAGACACAGGGTTAAACTACGAATAGGAAAGACATGTCATCATATTGCTGTAACTTTCTCACATAAAAGACAATAAAGCTAATTACGTGAGAATTCGAATGAGAAAAAATGGAGGATGTACCTCATTGGATTTTTTCAAGATCAATTGATTTGGGCTAGATTGTTGGCTTTGTTAATGCAGATTACAATAGGATTGTTGTTGTGTTTGTCATCGCCACCGCCGTTACTAGGCTGCTTGTTGTCGCTGTTGTCCTCGTTACTAGCCTGGTTCTTGGTGTTGCCCTGATTATCGGTAGTTGTCTGGTTGTTGGTCTTCCCATTAATAACCTGGTTCGCTGTGTTGCCGTGATTATCCGAAGTCGTCTGGTTCAAGCTGTCGCCGTGGCTACTATCGGTACTAGGTTTATTGTCGCTGTTCTGGTCATAGCTACTTTGCTTGTAGGTGTTGTCTAGTGGTGGGTTTGTACACTTGTTTAGTTGATTGATCCGTTGATCGACTTTTGTGCTGCTTCCCCATGCTAAAGCCTGTTGTTTCGGTATGGTGAATGCCGCCGCTGTCAGCGCTAGGGCAACGGCGATTGCCGCAATTGCCATATTCTTGCGATTCATATATTCTCAGAGCCAATTTTCCACTATAGTATATTTGAACTGCTTCACAACAACTGCTAACAGTATAGGAGAAATTGTAGGTATATTCAAACTCTGTTATATTCATTAGAAACATTATGGTCATAATATTGGTTCATCTATTAAATAGAATAACACATTTAGCAACTCAGTTATTTTTTATAGATTACAAGTCGCTCGTGGACTTACCAATCCTATTTATTCAAGTATTTAATATTAATGATTTTACTGGCGATATGTAATTTATTAATCGACTCTAAATTTCACGCTTCATGGATGCTAAACAAATGATCTTTGCAAGTTTACCTTGTATTCGGAATCTAATTGTTCAAGAATTTGCACATATATACAATTTGGTCGATGTTTTCTAGAATTGAGAGACGGTCAGTCGGAAAGATGATTTTTGAGATCTTCGAAAGAATGATGCCAAATTAGCTCTTTTGATGATGAACTATAAGAGCCCTGACTCATGCAATTTATCAAGCAACGGGGTCAATTTTGTTGCAACCTCGACTTCGCCTAATCTAAGATCTGAACCTATCCCGAGAACTATCGATAACATGTTTCTATCTTCTCTTGCAGTATATACCCCAGTACCAATTATGGAGAATTCTCGATGATTATCAGCAATCCATTGCTTCCATAACTTCGTTCTTTCCAAGTTTGTCTCAAGTGATTCGATAGTGTAATCCAAATCCATTCCCTCCTGTATGTCTAGTAGATTGAGCTTTAGCATTGGAACCAAGAGATTTCCTCCAGATACGCTAGCTTTGGATTTATTTAGTTTCTCTGTAAATTCGTCATCACGAATATCGCTATCATCCTTACCCTCCGATCCGTCAGTATATTTTGGGAAGAAGTAACCCGCTAATTTTTTGTCCCAATCATAAATCTTGTAAAGACTATTTACATAGTCAGCTTTCCATTTGAGATTTTTCTTACTCCTATTTATCCACGACACGACTTCTACTTCTACCTACGAGAAGAGTGATATTAATTTTTATATGGAATAAAATCATTGTACATAAGTATCGCAGAAAGCAGATCAATGACTTCAGACGCATTTCATGTTGACGATGGCCCTTTCTAAATGTCTGAATATTCATTTACCGTCTATGTACATCTAAGATAAAGAAAAAATAGGGGCAAGTTCTGTGTGCGTTTTTTCAGCTTACTTCTTTAGAATGCCACCGCTTTGTGTAACTGTGTGCGAAGCTGAAGCGGTGCATGAACCTGAGATTCCAGAGCTTCCACCACTGGTATCACACCCTTGCTTTTGGCTTGTTGAAGTTTGTACATTGATTCCAGTATTGTTGAAGTTCTTTGTTACATTGTCGTCGGCTAATACCATGCGTCCGCTACCTATAGCTACCGTGCTTACAACTAATACAGCTGCTATTGTTGATATTGCGATTAATGCAGTCGCTGCTTTGTGGTTCTTGATGCTTGTCATTTTGTAGTTCGTTCCTCGTTAACACTCCACTGCACTATGCTCTATCTGCGGTGCTTCACATCAAGTGCTAAGAATATAGTAGAATCTGTCGATATATTCGAACTACAATAAATTGATTAGAAAGATTATGGTAATAATACTGATTCAGGTAGTAATTAGAATGCGACTATTATCTACACATACAACTTTTATTGCTTATAACTAGCACTTAGAGTTAGCGAGCCTTTTTATTCAAATATTGTTCAACCATGATGCCTATAAAAGATGTCTGCAAAGATGTAGACAGATGATTCGTCTACCACCAATTAAAATCTGTGTCTTGTAGCTAGATATTAAATCCCGCTAGCATAGGCTGTTTGGCTCTAGCCCTTTAGAACTGCACACGATCGACCATATCATTATATCCACATTACGGACGTTATCGACGCCTATCTTCCCTAAATTTGAATTCTAATTCTAATCCTTCGCTCTCGCTGTAATTTGAGATGAATGATTCATTTGGCAAAATCGGAAAGCTTGAGAGTTCTGTATTTTGACAACTAGGGCACCTATCTTCTGCGGGCAGCATGAACTGAGTGAAGTATGTTGCAGACCAATAGCATGCGTCGCATAGAATGAATATCGCCTCTTTTTCTTTTTTGTTTGGATAATTCTGTTCCTTTCTGTTGGGCGCGGTTACATCTGTGCTTCCATCATTACTATTGGCCATTAAGTTCGAAATGCCATTATATTAATCATTATTATTATGATAATCATTATTTCTCGCAGTACTATAATATTAATCATTCTAAAAGATTATTGTATTAATCATTCTGCCTAAAAAATTAAGAACTTGCGCCCTGAGTTCAATCCATAAAAAATTTCGATTTGTATGTCTTATGCAAGCGGGTCGTACCTGCGACCCATTGGTTAGGCTTAAGCTTTTAATCTTCTAAAAGTTACATTCGTAATTTGCGGATCGGTTTAGAGGAATTCCATGATTTTTTTATCGACTTCGAGATTGCTATAAATACTGCCAAATTTGGTACCTTGAAATCTGGTCTCTTGCATTCCATTGTATCATAGAAGATTCGATAGACATGGCGTGGTTTGGGGGATGTCTGGGTTGTTAGAGGTGTCTTCATCGACATCAAGATTACCAAATTAAAAACCAACCTGCACATGAATTCTTTGCTGCTGGATGGTTCTACCTCGATGTTCCTCAGATTGGTCATTCTACCTCGGGTTTCGGTAACACGTCTCAATAATTCAACATGAGCACTGTCTAACAAAAAACTGGTTTTGTCAAGATCGATGACATTAAGCTGGAAGATTCAAGAATTCATAATATTCATAAAGGTTAGCAAATCTCAAATCAAATTAAAGCCATTTTAGATAACCTAAGTGAAATCTGTTCTTTTGCAGCATTTTGGATGATCTTAGCTACATATTCGTCAATTCCTAAAATAGAAGCCAAATCCGATGGAGAAAGCCTAATCAATCGTTCACTTGAGAAGCCGTACTCAACTAATATTGCCTTTAGACCATCGGCTATAGACATACCTTTGATATCATCTAATCTACGCTTATAGGTCAAAATCATGACATTGGTAACTTCGAGTTCCTACGCTATGTGAATTGCGTATATACTTACTTTAGATTATTTGCTTCTATATTGCAATTTCAGTAGTAGGTAGTTTTCATGTATCGCGGTTTGTTGTCCTATTTTCCATCTGCATCTTGCTGGGTGCAAAAGCATGTGTAGGAACTTTGTGCTTCCATGATTGGTAAATTTTACAGAATATCTCCAGGATAGCTTGTAGCACAATAAATATAGCTTCAGTCCTTTTCTTGTTGTGATATGCCATTAAACAAGTCATGGCATGACTATGGCGAATCATTGATTGAACGTGGACGTGTTTTGATTGATGTAACTTTCATTAAATAGTCTAATAAAGAAATTAAAAAGATTGGAGCACCATTTCAGTATTCTGATAGTTATGTCCAGTTTCTTGCTTTTCTAAAGATTGGTTTTAAAATCTCTTATCGAATGGTTCAAGGTATAGCACGTAGATTATCTGAATATGTCAGAATTGTTGAAGAAATACACTTTACTCATATTAGAAGAAGAATGCTTAGGATTAAACACCATCAATTGGAAATGATAATGATAATGATAATGATAATGAGGAACCAATAACGTTGGTAGTTGATGCATCAGGTCTGACCGTATCCACGAAAGGTGATTATATAGAAGAAAAATGGATACGGAAGAAAAAGGAGTTTATCAAATTACATATCGCTGCTGATGCAAAATCCAAGAAAGTGGTCTCCTTTCGAATAACTAGAGGAAATGTACATGACGCCAAAAGTTCCGTCCTCTAGTAAGAGAATCATCCAAGAAATATAATATTGATAAAGTATATGCAGACAAAACACAGGATAATAGAAGGAACTTTAACCTACTAGAAAGATTAGATGTTGAACTCGTTATTGCAATAACAAATAACGCATCTACAAGAGAAAAAGGATGTCAGTTAAGAAGGGAAGAAGTACTACTAATCAAGAAACTTGGGTATCAAAGATGGAAACAGATCAAAGACGCAGGTAGAAGATGGATTGCTGAAATAGTATTTTCTTCGATCAAAAGAGTATTAGGTGAGGATTTATTTTCAAAAAAGTTTAGTGCATAGAAAGTAGAAGTAGGACTCAAGATAATGCTATACAACAGATTCATTGGCTTATAATTAAAATTCAAAAATAGCGCAGAACCAACTGTCAAGACTCTCATGGCACTATCTCCAGGATTATCTGACCGTAGTTTACAATTTTTTTATTGCCCCACTAAGCTTCATTTCATTGATCGTTCAAAAATCAAACGTTGAGAGCATGCTACGAGGTATATTCAGATAAATATCCATTCCATCATATCGTTCGACTTTCGATTTTGGGATTATATACTTGTGAAAGCTTGCACCATGTTCTAATATGACTATGTTATCACGGTATTCTGCAATTGCGTTGCCGCACAAACTTGAATCATTAGCTCTCACAATCTTTTTAGATCTTGTTATCTCATGCCAATCTACGGAGTTCATTATACTCCAATTCTCCTCGAATATGATATATCTGTGCTCCTATACCAGCACTCATAAAATAGCTGAGGAAGATGATTCTGTATGACAAAATTAGTTAACAATTATACTATCTATTTTTAGTAAGACAACACTGCAATCTCATCAGATTAGCAGAGAAGGAATTTAAATGCAAACAAACGAACTATCCTGAGACGACCAAGCAGATTTATCATCGTATATGATCATTAAGAGTGGAGCATTTATCATTAAGATAAAATAATAATAACAGTAGTACAGGTGGCACTAGTGGTTCAATATATACAGCACGATTCCTGCTGTTGCACAATTAATCACTGGACACTGGTAATTCTTATTTTAACGACAATATTAACTTGAACTTACACACATAAGACGAAGTCTCATCATAATTCTACCATGTCGTCCAAATAGGTCATTCAGATTATATAACAGACAGAATACATTTTCTGACGGACCAAATGCAACCGCCATCGATGATGATTTTTATGCTTAGACATCCGACGTTCATTTTAAATTAGGATTCCGTACACTCGTAAAATATCTATATCTTTAGCGTCGGTTCAGCTGTCAGGCCATGGCTCCTTTGTTTTATTGTCTATATTCTTTAATGTCGCAGCTATACTTCCAAATTTCTGATCCATGATCTCAAATTTGTCCCTTATGGATGAGAGCTCGCTCTTGACTGTCGAAATATTTTGATCTATTTTTTGAAGTCCAGTAATCGCCTCATGGAAACACTTGTCCATTTGCTCAGAGATGTAAGATAAGCCTATGTAATTCCAATCGATTTTCTGGCCCTTATATACTTCAAGATCGGTCACTTCGTACATTGTGCCTGGCTTGATACGTATGTCATTTTCTTTCACGTATTTATGAAATGCCGTAACATCCTCATAAGTACCGCTCACCACGACTTCTACTCTTTTTTCTTCCTCTATATTTACGGAGTCGGTCTTAACGTGAAAGCGTTTGGCTTTTGCAAGTATGCCATGACGTAAGCCTTCATTGAAAATACTTCCGTTGTCACCCTTGATATAAAATATCCTGTCTACCATCTTCTATCTGACTTTCATTGCTTTTCCAGGAGCGTGTGCTTTCCCTGATATCAGTTGAACAGAATTCTCATCATCGTTGATGACAAATTTTATGGTATTGCGTTTACCCAATCTATCAATCACAGGTATAGGAATTGAGCTCTGATATCCTCTTCCATCGGAATAATTAACACCAACGGTGAATTCTTTTGCGTCCTTATTCCACCTGGGCATACTGATAATCATCGCACACTTTTATTAATATCTTCTTAGATGTTTTATGCATGGGGAAACCGAAACATGAACTATTTATCTACGAAGATAACTGGTAATTTATTACTGTGTTGGACATATCGTCTCTACCGTAATGTAAGCGACAGTATCTGGGAATCTCGTCTAGACTTTAATATCCTGTAAATCTGTATATGAACCCAGGACTTCGACTTCATAGCTAGTTCAAATACGACATTTCGAAGAAAGATGAGACTGAGTGAGATGTTCACGGTGTCGTGAATGAAGACGTGATTAACCCAAGTTTGGACAAATATTTCTTTGCGTGTTTTAGCGCATTTGTTTCAGTCTCAGATAGTGAATTACCGGCCAGCGCTTTGAATTGTAATGCGTTAACCACAGCCTTTCCTCCGTAGTGATTATTAAAATATATGCGAAGTATATTTGTCTGTTTTCCTATTTCATCCACTTTCTCTACCCACGGCTTCAATTCTTGCTCTGAATACAATAATTATACCAATAATGCTTGTTTGTATTCCTGCCATGAAATCTTACAAGTGAATGGTCTGCAGTAACGATCACATCTGATAGATATTGGAGATTTTCACTTGGAGGGGAATCAGTCATCACGGCTGCAATATTGTAATGCTTAAGCATTTCCCAGGGTCCTTCAGTGCCCCAAGAAGGATGTCTAAATTCAATTGCATAATCATAGCTGTCACTCGTCTGCAATCTATCCAGAAATTGTTCGATGTTCTTAAAATCAGTAACAGTAAAGCTTGGGGGGAAACTGGAATAGAATTGCGCCCAATTTGTTTGCCTTTTTTAAAGGAGATATTTTATCCACAAATTCCTCGAAAGACGTCATGGCTCCTTTTTTAATATCTAATCTTTTGACGTGAGTAATCGTTTCCGGAACTTTGATAGAAAACTCGAAATTATCCGGAGTTGCTCGGGTCATACCAATAAATGTGCCCTTCGTCATATTTGAATAGAATCTCTCATAAAAAGTAGAGTCCATTTCTGCTGTATTAAAAAATTGAGAGTAATACCGAAGTCTTTTGATATCCTTATTTGGGTAGAAAAAATCAGTCCAGCCGCCTCTATCTGGAGTATCAGGATAATTCCACCCAGAACAGCCTAAGAATAGATTACCCATAACTTGCTAATCAATTCAACATAGATCAGTTGCCACATCATAAAGCTTTGTGAAAAAATCAGGTGTACATATATAATATTGTAATCCAGGCTTCCCAAATTACTTCATTTTTCAATTTCCTGCAATCTTAGTTGATAACGTCACAAGCTATCTGATAATTATGATATGGCGTTACCTTGATTTATCACTAATACCTAGGATTCGATCGGTTTGTATATCTGCAACTTGTCTTCTGCTGTCCTTCTATATGGTTTAGAAATGTCAGTTACAAGATTCATGGGAAGTAGTTCCTCAGAAGGTTTTTGCTTTACCGCACCTCGATAATATATCGATCGGACAGACGCATATAGAAACGATAGTCATTTGGATATATCGACAGTTGATTTATTGCTACAACCAAGAATCATTCGTTGCTGAGTGCAAGAATTTACTAGTGTCTAAATATCCACATGAGAGGGTTTCCCAGATGCAATTGCACGCAAAATGGGGATAGAAGAGAGAAACGTCATACACCAACTAATTTAAATAAATTCCATAGAAGGTTGCCAGTGACTTGATAGCACAAGTCTAACTAAATCACTAAGAAATGACTACCATATTTAATTATCACGCGGTACATACGACTAGCAGGTGAATAAATGAAAAATGGAGAATCAATGTAGCCAAGAAAACCGTGATTCCTGCGAATGTCCGTGTCATCCTGGAACTGGGGCAGGCGGCTGTTCAGGATGTGCACATATGCACGGACATAGCAAAATGGGATCAGGAGATGCATTTGAATTCGTGATGGCAATGTGGCACAAAGCATCGTTTACAGCATATTCGGAATTGATGGTCGAAAAACTTAAGAAGAGGATAGACGCGGTAAATGGTCCTGTTATGGACAAGGTTGCCGATGCTATAATGGAGAGTATGGGTAAAGAGTGGCAGGCCATGATACAGAAATCAACTGCTAAGAGAGAATTACACGAAAAATTGGCAAAAATATTTCAGGAGGGAATTCAAAAACAGAAGTAGCAGTTATAAACCCTGAACAAGCAACCTCAGTGATGGAACAGGATTGCAGATCCTTGCTCCATTTAATGAGGGAATAATTTTAGGTTAATAGCTCCATTTAAAGAGGCGACCACCGTGTCATCTCTTTTTTCATATATCTGCCTGAGTTCAATAGACATAGTCTTTTAAAGAGAAAAAAGGTAACAAACAGGTTGAATTACATGAGCAAGGAGAAATAGAAGAAAAGTTTTACTAGACGTGATCGGTATAATAGCTGATAAGTGAAGAGTCCAAATTTATGTCGTTATTATTTATTACATTACCGAGATTTCGAAATAGTTATAGCTTGGAATAAAGCCATATTCTAATTCTGTGAATCATTCTTCCAACCTCAGACT
>JBAVTY010000610.1:0-2164 GCA_049696495.1 Candidatus Nitrosopolaris sp. | reverse complement strand
AGTCTGAGGTTGGAATAATGATTCACAGAATTAGAATATGGCTTTATTCCAAGCTATGAGTATTTCGAAATCTCGGTAATGTAATAAATAATAACGACATAAATTTGGACACTTCACTTATCTCTAGCTCTATGACAGACTTCACCCAAGTTGTCTGGTAGCTTTTCAATATTCCGAGGATAGTTTTCTATTAGGAAGAGTTTTTTTGTCGATCACAGGTGAAGCATCTATAACTTCACTAAAAGGGGTATTACTTAGTAGAGCACCATCCCAAGCATATACACCTTCTTCTATCTCAACCCAGGGAAAATTATCTGAAGGGTAGCCTGCTTAGAACTATCGAAAGTTATTGGTTCCGACGGATATTGACTGCGGTCATTATAAGACGTGCGTTAGGATGACCGTCAGGTTGAAGTTTATTATAATCAATATATTGTTCTAAGGTCTTTACTAAAGAGAGAATTGTCGTATATATACGTCCATTTCGATGGATCGAAGTATTAAGGGTCTTTCAATGCATAGTCAATTCTCAACCTGGGAACGAAGAATTTGTGATTGCCGTAAAGTATAGAGCTGGTTGTGCTCAACAATGAATTGAGTTTGTCAGTGGTGGGCAAAAGATTTTCCGCTGCTCTAAGAAGACGCCCTCTAGATTTCTCGTATAACCATTCCATTACCGGAAGAGTCAAATTCACAGAGTTCTCTGCCAATTCTAGCCAAAACTCTTCTAAGTAGCGAATGTGCATAAGTATCGTGATATGTACATGCTCTCCTCGTCATCAAATCTGATTCATGATGTATGCTATTTACGTCGTTCTAATTACAGAAGGATATTTTCTTTTACGAAATGTTACCTGGTCTACTGCGATTCATTTAATGAGGATGAAAACGCAGAAATCTCAAATTCTTTTTTATCGCATTTTTTATTTGCATCGTATCTTTTCTTTCAAAATATGCAAATTACTTGGTAATATTTTAATTGTATCAGGCGGCTAGCGCCGGATTTGTACTTCAAAGGGGTATCACAAAATAATTCGTTTCGGCTGTCATTCATGTGCGAGTGCACGGATAGACACCTGGCTGAGGAGAGATCACGCATGTTAAGTGCACTTGTACCCTGCCTGTATCGTTTTTATTCATGCTATCAGCCAACACGAAGTGGTTGCTTCCTGTAGTTACTGTACCCCCTACTAAGACAGCTGCAAGTGCAGCAGTTGCGAGTAACGCAGTCGCTGTCTTGTGGTTCTTTATACTTATCATTTTTAGTTATTTGTCAGCTTCCACTATCGTATATCTCAGATGCTTTACAGCAAATGCTAAGAATATAGCAGAATCTGTCAATATCCTAGTCTGATATACTCAGATTCTAGTCAAAATATCGCTTTATCTATTAAGGAAACTATTACTATTAGTTTGATAGATATCACCAGACCTCCGCCTGTTACTATTATAACAATCGTTGAAAGATATTTAGTTTTTATGACATGCACCACGTGCGCCTCTAAGTTAGAAATACACGTATGTGCCTCTAACTCGGTTAGTTAGAAATACTCTTTTGAGT
This sequence comes from Candidatus Nitrosopolaris sp., assembly GCA_049696495.1. Lineage (GTDB taxonomy): Archaea > Thermoproteota > Nitrososphaeria > Nitrososphaerales > Nitrososphaeraceae > Nitrosopolaris. The sequence goes on along the minus strand of JBAVTY010000610.1, from coordinate 603 downwards.
GGTGTTTAGTGGGACGTGATGGGCATGTTCCTGACATTTGACATGGACTTGACTCGACATATCGAACATATTACTTGCTGTAGTTTCTTTGGCATTTGTTGAACCTGCTTGCCAGCCTACCTGATTTCGTTTTGATTCTTTTTACCCTATTATAGTAACAGCTGAGGTAGCCTAGGAAATCTGGAGGCGATACCCTTGAAGCTCATTCGTAAAGATGACGACGAAGGCGAGGTTAGACGGATATTAGAAACTCTGATAAAATATGAGAATGAAGTACTAGCACGTTGTAATAGTGGATAAGATGCCGGTTTTAAGGCCCACTTCTTTCACTGTTATGATTTCAAGCATGGCTATAAATTATGAAAGATAGTCTGCAAGGTTTAGAAGTATTGCCAAGCAAAAATGCGTGCAATCCTTGAGAAATGAGAGAATTTAAAAGCGTTATTCACTGTCACCTGAGCATTTGTCGCTGTCGACTGTAATGTATCTAGACTGCCCGCTAACCCGTAATATGCTGTAAATGAAGTATTAATGGACGTAACGGGGGCGTCAGTTGCACATGCAAATATACAGTCTCCGTTTGTACTCGTAAAATCACACGAG
>JBAVTY010000609.1:0-1528 GCA_049696495.1 Candidatus Nitrosopolaris sp. | reverse complement strand
GAATCCTGATATTCCAAAGAGCATTGTTGCAACAATAAAAGACCAAAAAAATTGCTCTTTACCATAGCCGAAAGGATGACGTTCTGTAGCAGCCTTTGTACTTGTCTTGATTCCAATTAGAAGCAGTACTTGATTAAATGTATCCGACATCGAATGAAGTGTTTCAGCTAACATTGCAATGCTCCCAGTAAGAATAGCTGCTACGAGCTTGGCTATGGCTATTCCAAGATTACCGATCAGAGCTGTATATACTGCCTTTTTCGAGCCTGTTACCACGCTATCTGAACTATTGTAATCATGTCCAACAATGCAAATGAAGCTTCTTATTTATATGACCTCTCAGAAGTGAGGCTAAAACAACCATCATTTTGAATTTTTTCAACGATTGTCTTATATCGGGTCTTATATCGGTTCTACAACATAACTAATTGCACTATTTTATTTTCTTTAGACATATATCGCAGTATTTTTCTATTAGAGAAGCCCCCTCCACCTCGAACAAGGCTTCTTGAGTAGCTACGTTACCGCAGTGTGCACAGAATTTTGTTTTGCCTCTGTGATCAGTAAATGGTCTTAAGGATGTTAACCTCTTTTCCATTTGATTTTCATCTCGTGAGCCAGCAAGTCCGACTCTTGCAATATTATCCACCATTAATTAGAAATGTCACCTATAGATCTGTAGTTATTCTTTGGATTTTATTTAAAAAATAGCAGAATTTAATGTAAACTCTATGGATACTCATATTTAAGGCTTGACTTTTAGGTTTGAGTTTACCCCCAGGAAAAACTGCAGCCATTGGCTGATTCAAAATGGAAAAGCACCTCTGCCGCAACAAGATCTTGTAATAGAAAGGTATTAGTTCCGTTTTCATTGTACACTAGAAGCGTTATTTGCACTTATATCGTCGCGGGCTCGGAGGGCTTCGTGACGATATCGATGCTAAAAGTGGGTTTCCGGACTTCTCTCAGCTTTAAAGGTTTTGTTCTGCTCTATGCTCGATAATAGAAAAAGTTAGAACGAACAGCAAAGTGTCGCTTTCTATTATACTAAATAATTCATTTGAATTAGAAAATTGGTATTCTCAATTTCACTGTTAACAGAGTAGCCATAACCGCAATATGGGCAATAGTCTAAAGTAGTTCGAATCGGATAATCTGCATCGCCTTCTTGAATTCCATTTAGTTCGTTTAATGAATTGAGATTGAAAACATAATAATCTTGATAATTACTATATGTCTCGTAACTTTTTCCAGATTTCTTTTTTTGTCCAAAAGACAAGACTATTTTCTTGTTAAGCAGGCCCTCTGCTAGCGTACTACAATGATTAACATCATTTGAATTGATTATTGAATGCATTCTTGTATCAATACCGCAACGTATGCAATAATTATAATCTCTCAAGTCAGATGGAATATTTGTTTTAACATGAACTTTTTGAAGGTACACTACGGCTTGGCCTTTTGTATTGCAATCAATGTAATTCATTTTACATAATCTGCGAACGGAATCACAGCAGTAGTAAATCAT
>JBAVTY010000608.1:0-3971 GCA_049696495.1 Candidatus Nitrosopolaris sp. | reverse complement strand
GGAGTGTAATAAGAGGTAATAATATACACGATCTCTATTTTGGCTTCTATTCTAGCGGTGTAGGTCATATGATTATAGAAAATAACCAAGTTTACCACAATGCAAATTATGGCCTTGATCCACACACCGGAACTCATGATATGATAATTCGACACAACATTGTCCACGACAACGGTGCACAGGGAATCATTTGTTCGCTAAATTGTTACAATGTATTAATCGAAAATAATCAAATCTACAATAATGGTAAAGCCGGTATAATGTTTAGCAGAAATATGTCTAACTCTGTCGCCAGAAATAATATTATCTTTAATGAAGTTAATGGTATACTCGTTTCACAATCACATTACAATAAGATCTATAATAACACAATTTCAGATTCGCAATATGGGATTAATGTGGTGTTTGGCTCTTCAGGAAATACATTTTACTCTAACGTGATAAAGAACTCTTCACATGGAATAGACTCACAAGATTCAACTTCAAACAAGAGCAAGAATACATTCTATAACAACCAACTTATCAATTCCCATTCTGTAATAAGTCGTCATAACAACAAACCAAGTTTGGGCATTGCTAAAAATCGGGGAGTATTATCGAATTTTTAGTATATACGTCTTCATTTTATGACATGGTCATGAGTTACGCAATATGAGCCCTTATAATACAACTTTCTATGATAATTTCTCCGAAGAAGAAAAATTTATTCTAGGTTCCCATTTTTCTAACCTTGACAGACCTGTTTTTGCAATAATTACACCTGCACAGGTAGACAGAGGAGCCTTAATGTCCAGATATTCTAGGACAGATAAGACAATGCGACGTGTATTCCTAGATGAATTTGCCAAAAATCCAAAGAGGGCAGGGGAATTCTATGAAAAAGTATTGTTAGAATATGGAGACGACTCTGTTGCTGAACTAGGAGAGGCACAGATCGCAATAGAATGGGTCTCAAACATCGCTGCTAAGAAAATCGAGGATCATAGAATTGGACTCTCATATCTTGAAAAATCTTCGCGCTATGTGGCATTTGATCAAAAAATTAATGGTCAATATAAGTACTTCAAAGAAGAACGCATTATGGCATCACCATATGCTGATTTATACATACAGGCATGCGATCATGCTTTTGACATTTACGCGAAGAATCTATTGCCAATGCAGAAATTTATTGCAGAATTGGAGCCAATAGACAAATTTCTTTTTTTCGACTCATTGTCAAAATCGGAAGTAGCCTATTGTGACTTGAAATTTGATGAGGACATTGAATCTGCAAGACGAATATATAATGCAACTATTAAGGCCAAGACACTTGATGTCCTCCGTGGACTTTTGCCAGCCTCTACTCTTACAAATTTGGGCATTACAGGAAATGGTCGCGCATTTGAATACTTGCTATCAAAAATGTTCTCCTCAGATATAAGTGAAATAAAATCGCTTGCAGTTCAATTGCAATTAGAACTTGATGCAGTTATTTTTGCTTTTGTAAGGCGAGCAAATGATGAGTATGGGCGTACTCTACAAACTTATCTTATCAATACAAAGAATGCAATCATAGAACTTGCTAGATATCACACCAAAAATATCAAGGTAGAAGAAAAACCACAATCGGTGAAACTTCTAAATTTTGAAGATAATGCTGAGGCTGAAATAAAAGTGGCCTCTGCAATTTTATATGAACAATCCCAAGGTCAGTCTCTTGAGAGCCTTGCACGATATATTCGATCTCTACCGCCAAGAGAAAGACATAAAGTAATTCAAACCTATACCAAATTCCGTAAAAATAGAAGACATCGTCCTGGTAGAGCATTTGAAATGGTAGAATATACATTTGAAATGTTTACAAATTTCGGAATGTTCCGTGACCTGCATCGTCATAGAGTACTTACCTTAGAAAGACAGCTGCTTTCTACTAAACACGGATATGATCTTCCGACAGAGATTATCGACATGGGTATCGATAAAGATTTCAAAGATTGTATGTACAAATGTGATGAAGTATATAATATAATTTCAATGAAAATGCCAGAAGAATCGCAATATGTAGTTAATTTTGCTTATAAATATCCTTATTTTATAAAACTTAATTTGCGTGAGGCATGTCATATGATTGAGCTTAGAACTATTCCGCAAGGACACCCAGATTATCGCAGAGTATGTCAGAAAATGTTTACAGAGATAAAAGATGTTCATCCTGTGCTTTCTGGAGGGATTAAATTTGTGGACCTCCACAAATACGAGCTGGAAAGGTTCAAAGCTGAGAAATATAAAGAAAATAAGAGGCGAAAGTTAAATTAGTTACTTTGACCTTGTCTTTCAACGCGATATAGAGTGTATCAAGGGAAGTGCCTTTTCCAATTCTCTCTGGTTGGCTGACCACTTGCTATGCTTACTCGTAAGATATTATTTGTTGAATGGCGGCATATCATAGCTGCTGTCAAAGTGAGCTTAGATCTGTGCAGCTATTTCCAGCTAGCTAATTAATAATAAAAGAGGAGGTAATAATAAAACCTGAAGTATAGATTAGGATTGCAGCCATAGAGAATGCATAGAAGCAAGCTAATTCAGCATGCAAACTGCGATTTGATTTGTTGTCTACGGCGATAACTTTTTTTCATCCTGGTCAGTAATAGTTGGAAACACATCTGGATTGTATTGTATAATATCTTTGAATTGACATAGTAATTCATAGACCATATTCTCTCCATCATGATCGTTTCTATTACGTAGCCGCACATGAAGTACAACAGACTCCTCGATGCTTATATAACAGTCAAATCAAAAAAAAGAAAAGCTAATGAAAAAGTTTTCTTCAATGACTTAGATATTTGTTTAAGAATATCAAGGTCTTTTGCCAAGCATCAACAGTTTGTACCGGAGCATAATTGGTTCCAGAAGGATTCGCAAAGGCATGTCCTAATCCTTTGTATATGAGAATTTCATTTGTAATACCATCATTATCCAACGCTGCTTTGAAGGTATTTATCAGTGGTAATGGATTAGCGTGGTCATGGTCTCCAAATATCCCTAAAACTGGCCACTTTATCTTTGAGAGTTCTTGTTTATCTGTAACCAAAGGGGTTCCATAATACAATATACTAGCTGCAAGAGGATGTTGTTCACTATGCAAAGCTAGTTGCAGTGATTGTCCCCCACCAAAACACCAGCCAATAGAAGCTATTTTAGAGCTATTAACAAAAGGAAGAGAACTGACATATTTTACAGCTGCTTCTAGGTTGGAAATAGCTTCGTGCGAGTTATCTCTAACTGATTTTACTAATTGCATAGCTTGATTTGGATCTCTGGTTGATTGTCCTTTAAACAAATCCACTGCCAATACAGCATACCCAGCTTGTTTAGCAAGAGTGCGAGCCATGCTTCTTATGTTATCATTTATACCCCAAAATTCATGAATCATTATTACTGCTGGAAGTTTCTTGCCTGTAGTGGCAGTACTAGAATTGAGAGTAATAGTGGTGGCGGAGGGATATACCAAGTAGCCAGAAGCGTTGTCAAAGTATTTGACTTTATTAATTTGCAATCCCTCTTTAGTGATAGTAGGAGCTGTATCTTTGATTGTATTGTTAGGGGCTAACGTAGTAGTATTAGTAAGCGCAGCAGCGTTTGTTTGAGCGTACGCAGGATAGATTGTATTTGTTATTGACACGACTAAATAAGTCATAATAAAGAACAGAGATGCAAAGACCAGGTTAGTTCTTCTTTTTTTCATTGTTGCATCTAATAATGAGAAGGTATATTTACTTTATATCGTACAGGATATGACCGTTTGGAAACAACCCGTATTAACTGACAAAAACTATCGTTTACGAAGAACTTCGAGACATAGTTTTGGTCTTAAGGAATTCTAAAGTTGATTAAACTTTATCTTATAATAATCTCCTCTCATACAAAGTATTATTAATCTCACTCAGATATACACATTATGGCCAGACGTTCAAACAAATCGATAG
>JBAVTY010000607.1:0-2223 GCA_049696495.1 Candidatus Nitrosopolaris sp. | reverse complement strand
GAAGGCGATGTTTTGACTAGAATCTGAATATACTACCGTACCAGTTGAACCTTATCCTTAGCAGAATAATTAAGAAAAATTGAAGAGAACGGTCAGATCATTGGCGATGACACATTGGAAAAAATGTTACTTGTAATACCGAACACAGAAGAAGAAATAAAGAAGCTTCAGAATTATATAGAATTAGGATTTACAGAAATTGTTTTAACTAATTCAAGTCCAAAGAGAGATAAGTTAGTAAAACTAGTCGCAGAGAAAATATCCCCCCACTTTAGACAATTTTCTAGCTAAAACGTAAATACGTAACGCAATGCCAGAAACTTTATTATAAGAAAATACAATATCTTTAGATGGCTTCAAAAAGCGTCGCCGCTGTAGAAGACTAAGTTTTCAATTTTAAAAGAAACTGTCACTGAAGATATAAAAATTGAAAAAAGATGGATTACGAAGACCAAGCGGATACAGGTGCCTTTTCTAAATGAAGAAGTATATGTTAATAACAGACAATTGAAATATTATGAAAAGCTTGGCGGTAACGTACTTTCAAAGATAAAGTATCGAATCAAGGAAAGTTTTGATAGTGCTAATAAGAAAAAGACAAAACAAGATTATCCATTATCGGAAGAAAATGAATCTAAAAGGGAAATCATTCCACTCTTCGAAGATGTCAATAACAATGAGACTAACAATATTAAAGAGATTGAAAAAGTAATTCCAATTTTTGGTGAAGTAGTTATTAGTAAAAGGAGGGTAAAACTAGGAGAATTAGTAATCAAAAAGAATAGGGTTACAGTAAATAAGAAGATTGAAATTGATACCCAAAGGAAAGCAACTTTGGAATACCCTGACGGAACCAAGCGAGTACTGACTAGATCTAATGGCTAATAATGTATTCCATTTTATCTTAATTTATTTTCTACCATCTGTGTATACCGTTAAATAAGATTTTCCCATAATACGTAGAGACGGGTTAGGCATGGGGCGCTTCAATATCCTCCGGTGAGAGTAGTGATTCTTAATGGAAATTATTGAATTTACTGGTTTTTAATGGTGTTATAGACCATTCGATACAACTGATATACATGATTAAGGTCACTGATAGAGTATGTCAACCAAAAAAGAAACAGAAAGATCATCCACAGTATATGATGATAAAACAGAATTAAGAACAGGATTATCAGAACAAGGTCATGCCGTCGATAGAGCATTAGATGAAACCAGAAATAATATTAGAAGAACAGTAGACGAAGCTAAGAGAGAGGTTCCACGTAACACACAAGCGATCAATGATTATCAAGAGCATACTCTTCAAGCAAGCAAAGAAATCGTCGATAGCTATCTAGAATCTCAAAAAGAGATTATTCAATCATTTCAGTCGATATGGGTTCCGTATATTGAGAATACGTATGGCGCATTTTGGAATAATTGGGTGTCTCCAAGAAGAATAGCGGAGATCTATGCGAGAACAGTAAGCAATTTTGCAGATAACGTGATGGCTACAACTAGAATAGCAAACAATACACTATTTGCAAATATCGATGCATACAGAGCATTTGTTCAGCGTGAAAAAGATGACGTAAAAGAATTTTCGAGAATAGCTGCTAATGCCGCAAGAACGTTTGAAAACACTTCAAGGATATTTGCCAATAATAGACCAGTATAAGGATAGAAACAATAACGTCTACTAAGGCACTTTTTATTTTTGGTCAAGTATTGTGAATTCGAATCACATTATGAAAGATTACTGATATCGGTCAGATCATGTAAGACCATGGTGAGAAAGCAAGTATCATTCCAACAAAAAATTTAAAACTCAGCTTGAATTGACAGAACACAAGCATATGAAGCCTGGGACGACGATGTAACGATTGCGTATATCTAGTATTCTACACTTGGTTTCGCCAACCTGTGTAATATATTCCAATGCTCATGCTTTAGATTTTGTAAATAACATTTCTGACAGATGTTCATATCACAATTAACACTTTCAGCACTCAGAGAAACCAGAATCCTCTCCCGTCATTGTAATTAGACTCGATATTCTACAGAAAAATATACTAAAAATGTTGTCATATCCATCAGCCATAATTTCTACGAGCAGTTAAACTGGAGTAGGGAATTGGATCGGGAAATTATTAATCAGCTTGACATACCAACTGGTTTAAAAGACCTGCTAATTAGTCGTGGTTTTACAATTGAACAGTTAGTAAATATGGAGTCCAA
>JBAVTY010000606.1:0-4447 GCA_049696495.1 Candidatus Nitrosopolaris sp. | reverse complement strand
CTTCTATTATCATGTGTTTTAATTCTTCAACGGCTACGATTTCGATCTTTCTAATATCTTCGACACTATCGTGTTTATATTCACCTTCAATCAAGTCCTTAGCTCTAAAGACATGGATAATCTGTTTTGATATGTTGACTGATGGATTGTATGTATATACCTCTTCGATTTCTTTAGCATGGTAACCTGTTTCTTCTAATAATTCACGTCTAGCTGTTTTCTCAGAATCCTCATCATCCTCTATATGACCGGCAGGAAATTCAAGTAATACTTTACACAGTGGATGTCTATATTGTCTTATCATAACTAAGGTATCTTTGTTAAGGAAGGGAACAATAATAGTAACGTCTGACGATTTATACCAGGTGTAATGCGTAATGTTCCCAGTTCTTACTTCTACTTTATCCTCATACAACGCAATCCAATGATTCTGGAAAAGGAGTTCACTCTGTATTATTCTCCAATCTGAGGCCATGTTATTTAGTGAATCTGTTGAACTAGGATCTTATTGCGGGTTATCATCGCAGACAAATTCGCTACCCCCCTTTGCACCTATAAATTAGTTCTAGTATTTTTCCTGCTAGTTTGTGATTCTTGACCATTTTTGGTATTGAGAGTTTTTCAAACACAATTATTCCAAATCTTTTAGTGAGACTGGTAGTTGCTTTTTGACAATAATCATCTCTTTGTAATCTTACTTTTCTCCATCCCTGGGCTAGTGCTATCTTTGCTTTCTGCCTATGTTTTGAACCCTTCTTTTTCCGGGATAACTCTCTCTGCAATCGTTTTATATTTCCTATAGCAATATCTAGAAATCTCGGTCGGTCAATTAGTTCACCATTATCTAGTGGAAAATCAACCAGAATACTTACGATCAATATCTAAACTACGAAATGACTATGGTCAAATGGCAAAAAAACCCGTGAGACAACTAGCTCGGTCCAAAACAAATTGTAAAAAAGAACAGCGTAAACAGCATATCTTTACCAGTGTCATATACTGGGCAATTTGTTAAACAATCAAATAACTTTGCAGTCAATGCAGTAAAAATAATAGACAACAATAATCAGTTAGCTATTCGTGCACCAGATATATGTATGCAAAGCCTCTCTATGGCTGTTATCCTATCGTATGTTTTGCTGCTCAGAGAAGACATCAAAAGGATGATGAAGGGAAAACAATGATTTGGCATTCTTTCATTGGACTAAATAGATCTGAATATTGTCGAGTAAGGAATTTGATAAAAACTGACGGTTGATAACTAGCAGTAGAAGCTATTCAAGAGCTTTGCAGCTAGCAGTAGCAGTTAGAATTGCGTAAATAGTAGATGTCATTAAACCTATATCATATGAAAGCTGCTAGAATTGTTAAACTAAATGAACATCTACAAGTACAAGAACCTCAAACCCCACAGACAAAAGATACACAGATCCTAACTAAAATTCAAGAAGCAAGATCGGAGGTAGAGAAATGTGTATGCGTAATGGATTATTTTGCAGATAACGGAAAGGTTTTTACAACTGATGAACTAGTTAATACAGATGCTAGAAAGACCATTGTAACATTTGAATCGTTAGGAGTAATAGGAAGTATAATGCCTAGGAATTTTCCTTATTGGCAAACATTAAGATTTGCAGCTCCATCGCTGATGGTTGGTAATAGAGTGCCTTTTGGTGGAGTTAAAAGAGCGAATTTAGAAGGTATGCTAGGGTTTGTCGGTTAGCTTCTATGACCAGCTTGTTCACCCAACACCACCTAACAAAACAAACAAAATAGACACCAAACAAAGCTCTGAGGATATGTCGATACACAATACAGAAAAACCTGTAAACCCTTCAACTTCTACACATGTAGTAATTTTGGGTAGTGGTTTCTCGGGCATTGAAGTCTTGAAAAAGCTTCAGAAGGAATTTGATACTGATACTAGCGTTGAAATTACTTTGATAAGCAAAGATAATATTATTCTCTTTACTCCAATGCTTCCCGAAGTAGCATCTGGCATGATCGAAACAAGAAACATAGTAACACCAGTCCGGTCGTTTTGTAAAAAAGCCAAGTTCCATCAAGCCAAAATAGAATCAATAGATCTTATTAGTAAGAAGGTCACTTTGACTCATCCAATCGGCAGACAATCCCAACCAAATGATTGGCGTGAACATATATTGAAATATGATTACCTTGTTATTGCATTAGGAAGTGAGAACAATTACTTTAAGATGCGTGATGTACAAAGATATTCCTTTACAATGAAGAGTATTGATGATGCCATCGTTCTGCGAAATCATATCATAAATGTACTTGAACAAGCAAGCCTTGAAGAAGAAAATATAGAACTAAGAAGAAATCTACTAACTTTTGTAGTTGCCGGAGGAGGATTCAATGGTGTTGAAACAGTGGGGGCAATTAATGACTTTATACGTGATTCCATTAAGGATTATTATAAAAATATCAATATGTCAGAAGTAAGGGTAATACTTATCGATACAAATGAAAAATTACTAGCAGAAGTGGATGAGGAATTAGGTAAATTTGCGTTAGAGAGACTGAAAGTTAATGGTGTAGAATTCATGATGAAATGTCCTGTTACCGGAGCAACTGCAAATACTATAAAGTTATACAATGGTACAATAATACCTTGTTACACCTTAATTTGGTCTGCGGGTGTAACTCCAAGTAAGTTAGTTGCTGAACTTCCTTGCGAACATGACAGAGGACATAGGATTGTAGCTAACAGCTATCTAGAAGTGCCAAGCTATAATGGAGTTTATGCGCTTGGTGATTGTGCATCTATAACTGACCCTCATACAGGAAAGCCTTATCCACCAACAGCACAACATGCTATAAGACAAGCCAAAGTTGCTACAAAGAATATAATTTCAGCAGTGAAAGGGGAGAAGGGAGACAAGAATAAGATAAAATTTGAGTATAAAACAAAAGAGATGATGGCAGAAATTGGAAAGAGAACTGGTGTAGCTATATTATTTAATAAAATTAAATTACATGGATTTCTAGCCTGGTGGCTTTGGCGTACGTACTATTTAGCTAATCTTCCAACGACAAGAAAGAAATTAAAGGTTCTTGGTGACTGGATCTCCGATCTCATCTTCAAACCAGATGTATCTATGATAACCAGGGACGAAAAAGAAAGTGAGGAAGAGCAGGAAAAGATTAACTGATCGTTCTCGCCTGAAGCTCTAGAAGAGGTCAGGTTATTAAACTATAAGACTCGAAATCTTGAGTCCAAGTATTCTGATACTGCTTCCTTTAGTTTTTCTATGTGATCATAAAATCTGTTTGCACATACATCTGACTTTGTTTGCTGGTTAACTCTTCTTCATTCAGATTGATCGGTGCTTTTTTGGTAGATGGATTATGGTCAGCCAATATTTCTGTGCATTGATATAATTCAGTACGATTTGGCTTACATGGTAAGTGAAGTGTCTTGGATAATGTCGTTATTTTTGTAGTTTTATGTGATTGATTTGGAAGATGGTACTACGAAAAAAAATCCTATAGATAATCACTGGATTTTTATATCAAAAAGACTACTCCAAATGTATGAAAGTTCGTATAACCTTACCCAACATTGGACCACAAACCACAAGGTTCGGATTACGAATCAGTCAGGGACTTGGCTATCCATTGTAAAAAGGAAGGTGTTAGTTTAGGAGATCTCATGTCTGCTTTACGAATTAAAAATTATATCAAACAGATAGGTGCAGACGAAGAGTTGGTGGAACAATTCATTGCCAGATGCGCAAATTCACAAGAGCCGCAAAAACTTGTTGATGTCATAGACAAAATAGGGTATATTGACGTACCACTTGAAGAACTGGAGGAACGTATCAAAGAGAGACGGGATGAAAAAGAGACACTTTTACACGAGATAGATGAGGCGCGCACGGTTATAGACAGCGTAAATGTTGATAAACAAACTATAGAAGACTTTAAAGAATTGAAGAATGGGATGGACAAGTATCACCTTGAAGATCCCAAGAAATTTCTAAATGTACTACGAGCCTTGAAGAAGTACAAGTATGATGATAAGCGGATTATGGCAGAATTTTCTATCAGGCGATCCATCAAAAGGGAGACTGGGAATTGAATTTGATCGGCGCAGACTCGAAGATAGGATAAGAAAAGTAAAAGACTTGTTGCCATTAGCCGAACAAATAATGCGACTCGAAGTCGGCATAGGTGAACTCTTGGCGTTCCATTCCGCAGTGTATGAGAAAGCAGATATAGAAAAAATCTATCACTTGAAGTATGATTGTATATTTCTGATACAGGGCATACTAGTTCAAATCCCTTATCTGTGCTTAATTTATACAGTTTATGGTCGTCATATCCTGAATCAGCTGCCACGTAACGTACTTTGGTTGGAAGTGAAGATGTTATTGCAGGATATCTCTGATTATCTTGTACATCAGCTTGGGTAAAATCTGCT
>JBAVTY010000605.1:0-2291 GCA_049696495.1 Candidatus Nitrosopolaris sp. | reverse complement strand
CTTATCAAGTAACAGAAACAGGATCTGCGGGCTACGATTCTCATTTTTCTTCTACTTGCAATTCTGATATAAATCTAGGAAGCTGTATCATAACCAATTATTTAAGCCACTAATTCGAATGCTGCAATAACAGAAGTCAGATCCGCAACAGCAATACTATCGGAATGTGACGTATCCTGACCTAATGCGTTAGACTGACTGCGATACTGCTGTTAAGTTCCCATTAGCGCCGTTCTTCCTAGAGTGTACAGTCAGGCATATTAATTATGTAAACGATGCTGTTCAGACAATAAAAGAGGAGTCTGGATTAGATAAGGTCTCAATTCTTGGATATTGCTGGGGAGGAATACTTGCCCTCTATATCTAGAAAGAGGCTTCTATTATTTTGGGTACGATTATACTATTAATTCTTTAAAGGTGATACAAAATAACGAAAGTAAACTTAAATTTCAAAGAATTAAGATATGGCACAAAATAAATTCAGTTCCTGTCTATCAGCTTGGTTCATGTTAGAAGATGGATATGCGCTGTTGTGTTTGCTGGTGGTGTCAATGTCATGTTAGAATTTGATGGTGTTGCTGTAGTGTTAGAAGATGGTCCTACCTGACCACGAATTTCTCCATTCTGATGCTGCTGGGTATGGACATTCACATAGGCATTACCTGAAGTAAACAGATTAGTCAAGTCTGGATGAAAAATTGGGTTTATAATCGCTATACCATTAGGAGGTATTGTGCCTACATGATACGTATTACTTCCAACATTTACTACTGGGACAAGAGATGGAGGATTTTGTGTTATTATTTGTCCACCGGTAGTAGCATTAGTATTTAGAGTAACAGGAGCTGGAGGATATACAACATTACGAACTGCTGGTTGGATAGCAGCAACAACATTACGAGCAGGAGCAGTTCCTCTATTGATTATATGTATTATTGCGGGATTATCTTCACCAGGGTTTAGGGAGGTTGTCTTGGGAACAGAATCTAGAACTACAGTACCCTTCAAATTAAATGACAGAAATTGTCTGGATGCTATATTGTCCTGGTGTAATCAGAGGTAATTGATAGTAATATAGCTTAAGAGAGGCAAGGTAACTACCTACATCCGCGTTACCAATATCTACTTTAAAATAAGGTAATACCTAAACATTTGGAACAGTTTTTGCTACTATGTTTGTAAGTACCCTGAAAACATTTTCTTGTCTGTGATTAAATCTGAACTCTATCTCTTTTAGATATAAGTGAAAATATTGTTTAGGTACACCACGGTATTGATACAACCATGTTTTTGCATAGCTCCAGAATCCTTCAATACCATTGATATGGCTGTTGTCTCTAACGTACTCTTCACTTACATGTGCAACCACCTGATGTTTTCCAATAAGATTTAAAGTTGCGTAAGCAGTATGGTCATCAGAATAGTACAGGGATCCTTTCTTTGTATGTTCCGTTATCAATGGAACTAAAGTATAGTGCTTCCTGTCAAGTACGGGAAACGTTATGGCATTGCCATTTCTTTGATATATTCCAAATACGAGGGTTTTTCCTTCGGCTCCCTAACCACGCTTTCCCTTCCTATGGCCACCGAATAATGCCTCATCTATTTCTATTTCTCCAGACAGCTTTAGCTCCTTTAATTTTTGTAATGATTCATCATAGATTGACTGTCTTAATACTCTGAACGTTCGCTCTATGGTTGCTAAACTAACTGAGATATACCATCTGATTCTATATGCTGGTACACCTAGAGCAAACAGGTAAATCAGATGCACTAGTATGTCCAGTGAAAAGTTAAACTCTCCCAGATACGTTCCTGTAAACTCTCCAAACTTGTACCTGCAACGTTTGCAGCCAAATCTGTCATCATAAAGATAGTACAACAAACGGTGTCCACACCTTGGACATCTCCTTTTACCTTTCCATCTAATGTGACGAAAATATACCCTACTTTTCTTATCACTTGGTGCAAGTTCTATTGGATTAAATTTACGCACGCAGCACGAATAGAGTACTAAAATTTATCTTTTATTTTCTGTTCCAAATCCTTGGGTATCACCTAAAATAAAGCGTATATGCCTGGCCTATCGAAACTGTACTCGGATATAACCGTTTTCCACTTATCTTGTCCCTCGATTACGATACCGCATTTCTCAACTGCAGGTTTTTCATCATAGCTCCAGGACCGTGTGCATAGTAGTAATGTAGTAATGCATACCGTACACGCGAGAATGGATAACAAGAGAAGAGAGCCGACTCCAGAAGGTACAACAACCAACAAATAATGCAGGA
>JBAVTY010000604.1:0-6422 GCA_049696495.1 Candidatus Nitrosopolaris sp. | reverse complement strand
TAACCAGGACCACATCCTTCTGGTAGTGTCGTTTGTGGACTAGGTGTCGCTTGTGTATTTTCCATTCGAGCGCCAGCATCCCATCCTGCGCAATAGTTGTCGCTGTGACCACTAGGGCAGCCTGTTCCAGGATTGGCAAGACCGTTTGAATATCCTACACTATAGCATGAGGGCCATCCTTCTGTATCACAATGTAATGGATCTGCCAAGACAAGATGAACTGACCCAGCAGTTATCATCATTACGGTTACCAGCGAAATGACTACGAGTAAAAAGGCTTTAGACATTTATAATACTGTCACACCTTTCCATTTGCCTTCATCTGTCTGGGTTTCACTACCAGATACACCACTTTCTCCACGCTAAGACCTCTCGAATAGGCAAAGTATTGCAGCTAGCGCGGTTAGAAGTAGTCAATCATGTCCCACAGTGATAGAGGGTAGACGCTGCAAGATAACCGGCACCATACCCGAGCTTATACATCGCGTTATAGCTGTCATCATTTGCAGGATTTACCTGTGCATCGTTTGGTTGATTCGCCAAACAATCAGCACGTCCATCCGTGTATCCATCATGCCATCCATCGCCTGTATATGTTGTTGCAAATGCAATATGACTTGTCGCCAAGAACAAGGATGCAGCTAAGACTGAAATCAAAAAAGAATTTTAGCCTCGGATAATAGTAGCGCTTGACAGGATAGAGTTCCCTTGTTTTACTACTCTCTCTCAATTTTTCGCAACATGTCTTAGATATCAGTTTTCTGCAAAGCGGGCAGTAGATTAACCGATGGATCTTGTTCTTCGATTCTTGTATATGTCCGAGTGGATCTTTGTGCCACGTCAAATCGTCCTCTACCACTATTATGTAGATCAAGGAATTAGAAAACGTTTCGCACGGTAGTACTAACCGGACTCAATTTTCGTATTATTTAATAAGGGGCATCCCCGAGGTCTAACAATAATATGACTGCCAAGAAGACTAAGAGTAAGACGAAGGCCAAGAAGAAATAATGAGGTAGTTGATTGGTAGTTCATCTAATCATCCCCATGAGGTGAGCTACCAACTGCCAATTATTTTCTTCTCATCTCTCGACGAAAATTCATAGATTTTTCAGCCTAAAGTTTTAACATAAGGAGTGTATCAATTAGTTATCAACCTTGAAAGACGATGAGCTTCTGATCGGTATCTTGTTAGGCGGCATTACTGGCGCGGCCGTTTTGTCAGATATACCGATACAGACACCTAGAAGGTCGGCTATCACTAGAGCGTTGAAGCCTCTAAAATTCGGGCCTGTCCTCAAGAAAACAGGTTTAGAGTTTGCTATTCAAGGTCATAGATTCTTAGGTCTCCTAGACACTGGCAGTACTGCCGAGTAATGTCAACAACGATCCCAATGGAAAATATTGAACAGATAGTGTGGTTACACAGGATGACAATTGTTTTCGGAAAGGAACGACAGCAGGCATCCCGCTGTTGCAGTAACCAAAAATACACCCGTTTGTGATACGAATATTCATGATTATGGCCGTAATTACTACTAATAGCTTGGGGTTGCTCGATAAAAATAGGTTGATACTTTTTATGCCGTTGAGATGAGGTAATGAAAGCCAAAATATATAGGAAAAAATTGTATTATAATTGAAATGAACTCCCTTTCCTTTTTTTTAAAATATGCTAGGTGTCGGTACATTTTTTTTAGATTGTTATTACGCATCAGAATGGGTAAGAGGAAACGAGATGAGTATCTAAAAAAGCTACGCCTTTCACCAATTGACTTTCTTCCTGAAAGACCGTATGCGATGAAAAATGGTGCTAAAGCAATACCGAGGAAAGGTACGAAAGACTTCTACATGCTCTTCGTAGCCAGAGAACAAGATATTGGGTCACATCTTGCTATGAAAGAAAACGAGACTTTCGTAGATGTGGGAGCAAACGTTGGCTCATATACGCTAAGTGCTGCAAAACAATACGGGGACAAAGGGGTAAAAATTATCGCAGTAGAGGCACATCCTGATAATTACAGAGCATTACGTAGAAATATTCAGATTAATAATTTTGGAAACGTTAAAACAATCAACAAAGCAGTATCGGATTACAGGGGGAACGTTACTATATACGAACGTTCTCATGATGGCAGTCGCGTCGATTCTGATTTATACAGCCTTTACGACACGACTTTTCTGGCTCAAAATAACATTCTTCACCCTGGGGGAAACCTACTTCAGTTGCAATGTGATACACTCGACAACATGCTACTCGATCAAAGAGTCGATGTAATGAAGATAGACATAGAAGGTGCGGAGGTCATGGCCTTGAAAGGAGCATTGAACACGCTAAAGAAATTGCGCAAGATAGTAGTAGAAATACATGGAGACAACAATAGCATAGTACAACGAATTCTTCTAGAACATGATTTCGATGTCCAGAATACAGTTGAACAACACGTTGTTGGATCTAAAAAACTATAGATCTTTTTTTCTGATACGCAGACTGATACACTATAGCCCTACTTTTTAGTCAATCTTATAATTCTTTCCTGCGTCTAGTCAAAAAGAGCCACGGTTGAATTCATGTTGCCTGAGCAGAGTCATATCTGTCTCTCACATGCTACTTTGTCTTTGGTCTTGCTCTTCTCTTTATTTAATTCATCCATCGTCATTCCATTAGCCAAAATGATAACACTGTTATTATCATCAATATTCTGCTCAGTAAAAATACATGCATAGGAAGTATTTTTTAATGTCCGAATAATTGAGTTATCGTTTGCTGATATGTAAAGTTCTAATTCCTTTAATGGAATTAAAGAACCATAGTCATCGATATCAAGCTGAGTAACTCTGACACTATTTTTGATAGTATCAATACTGTCTACTTTCACTAACATTGCTGATGTTAACAGACATGCATGAGAGCCTTCTAAGGTTTTCCATTATCAAACAGAGCAAAGCCATTAAAGCTGAAATCAGTGTATTAGGTTCGATACCTCCTTTTACCACCACCGCCTACTTCTGATTGCTGTGAGACGGGCACCTTAGCGAACTTTAGCTTCCAGAAGATTTAATATCTGTCTGTCAACAAGCTACACCCAAAGAAAGTCTTGATTTAGGCTCAAAATCTCAAATTAGAATTCTATTTCATGACCCTCAATTTACTATAACGACTGCCACCAAATACAAAATGCCAGCAGACTTCAAGATTATCGACCGAATGCTAACCTATGAGAAATATGTATGCCTATGTTTTCGGACATGTTTAAGTTACGGACCATTCATATATAGAATACTATCGTGTCATAATTAATTTGTTATACAAAGTATGCAAAAGTAAAGACATAGATAATAATGCCATGAAATCTTTCACAATAGACACCAATATTGACATACTTATAGGTAAAATAAATTACAAGATGTTTGCTTGTAACAACTCTTGTCCACACAGAGCGGCACTTTTATCTAAAGGGCAGTTGAAATCTAGTGATAATCGAATAGCATGCTATATGCATGGTTTTGAGTATAATGCTTTTACTGGCAAGTTCGAAAGTATTCCTAACAAATGGACTAATCAGAGCGAAGGATGGAAAAAATCTGGTCAATTGATCCTCTACGACGTAATCGAAAATGAAGACCGTAGTGTCTCTGTTGATGTCCCGTAATAGCAGGAATTTTGAATCTTTAATTGTAACTTCGTTATGGATTAGTTGAATTCAATAATTGTTGAATTGAATTCGAAAGTAATCCATGCATCTTGCTTTGTACCATCGAATTTAGTTGTTGAGTTATATTGGAAACTGACGTATGGCAATTGTTATTGATACATATTGATGTGTGACATACATCACCTTCACAATTAGTAGAGCTCTTCTTTGAGAATGCATTTGCCATATGGTAAGAATATCCTAACGCAGCTGACATCAGCATAGCTGCGAACAATACTAGTGCTACCGTTGTCAAAATCATACTGTTAGTTTCATATTATGATATATTTGACTTAGGATTGTTATCATCATATTTTGATTCTAATACTTTTAATTATTTATAATGATTGAAATTTTTCATTGCACACATTTACTTAAGAATAACGTGGATAAAGATGCCAAGATGTGGGCCGTGTCAACGTCTATCTATAAATGGGAGTGGGACGGTATTACCTAATCCCCTGGTCATAGTCTATATGGCTATAGACATTCGTCCATGTATTATGTATTGGATATATTGTAAATCTAAAACAAGCCATTCCAAACTCAACAAAACCAATTATTATACCAAAAACCTTGTGGTAAGTGATTTGCAATGATATGCAATAGCCGAGTCGTGCTATTTCGTGACCAGAGGCCCTTGGATATTCTAGGTCGGGGAATAATTCCTCCTTCGTAATGGAATCTCCTTGACAAATGCCGCATCTAATTCTTCAATGCTAACAATATTACATGAAAAACTACTTTCCAGCTGTTGAGGTAGCCATGTGTTCCTGTGATAATTTAAAAGGGTACATAGAATTACTCTTACGTCAGAAAATTATTGATATTGACATATCCAATAGAACGAAATGGTGATCTTAATTTAGGTAAAAACTGGCGAAGCGGAACCAGACACGCGTCACCAGAACGACAAGCACTGTATATGAAACACTATACCAAATTTTACCGGAATTGTTATGGTATATCGCTCTCAGGGATAAGCGTCTTAATCATCTTTCCCTCGTTGGATATTGAGTATTTTGAGCAGTTTGAGCTTCCACCTCCTGCCGGCTCCTTCATACTGAAACGGAGACGATGTAAATATACAGAAGTACAGACGTGAACCATAGGAATTTCACTAAAGCCGCTATGTCATGTCATACGACGCTTATTCTGTCATGTCACATATTCTGATAAAAAGATATGACGATAAGTGCGTGCTGCGTTCGTAAGTATGTATCATTCTTGACAATTGTTTGTTCCGTAGCTAGCATTATCATTCTCAGAAGCACTATTCGCATTTTGCCAACCCTTCTTGAAACCAAGGACATATTGAGAACTGTGGTGGCCCCGGGGCTCTTCTGGCGCGCTTCTATGGCATATTTTTATGAGGGCTGTAGCAGCATCTATTCCATCATTTTCACCCAAGTGGTAACAGGAATTCGACGCGTTATTATTTGCATTACAATGAACGGTGGTCGCTGCTATTATCGGTAAAGGTCCCTTGTATTCATAATGGTAGGTTGCGTCAAATCCCTTTGCGCAGCTATTATATTGGAAAATATTGGTGTAAACATTGCATTCATATGCATCGCCTGTGGAATTAGCGATTGTAGAATCATGCCTACCAGCCATAAGACCGATTTGGTATTGAGGTGTTGATTGCATTAATTTTAACTGCCCCTGCTCAAACGCACTCCTGCAATCGTTTTCAGCAGAATTCACACCCGTTGCGTTCCCGTACACATTGCATTGCGATTCATTCTCATTGGTTATACCCACTCTGAATCCTGTTGTGAAAGCATGGGTATGAGCAAGGACTGGAGTAGAAATAAAGAGGATCGGAATAAACATTAGCAACAGCAAGTAGCTAGCCCACTGCATTTTGATCCTCCGTTATCATCCAGTAGTGTTCTATTGCCAGTAGTGTTCTTTGCTATACGTGTCATCTTGTGGTTAATTTCTCAGAAGCTATCTTCCACTATAGTATATCTGAGATGCTTCACATCAAGTGCTAAGAATATAGGAGAAATTGTCGATATATTCAAAGTCTAATATATTGATTAGAAAGTTAGTCACATTCACACTACTACATTTAGAAACGCAGCTGAAAGTATCGGCTTCTAGACAAAGATATTGATTAGAAAGTTAGTCACATTCACACTACTACATTTAGCAGCGCAGCTGAAAGTATCGGCTTTTAGACAAACTCTCTCATTCACAGATAGCGAAGTGAAGCCATCAAATGGCTCCACCAACTACCCGAATCACTTTAACCTAGGACAAATTGCAGCAGTAAAAGCATTCGATGAGATTGATGCTTTCATTGTCTTCGATAGTGGTAATCTTCTTTACTAATGAAAATAGTACTTTTATCAACGCGATCATACCTAGCGTATCGAGTTAGCAATCCTATTTATTCCGCGTTTACGCATTATTTTAGCTGTAGATTTGACTTAAAGAAGAGAGGGCTAGGGTGGTAATTGTGTGGTTTATAATTCTCCTATCCCTAATCTCTCTCTTCATTTAAGCAGTCTACGGTCTTTTAGATGTGTATAAAATTAACTAAATGGATATCAGGATAAATTTCAATAAATTTTATTAATGTCATATTTCGGGATGTGCCGGAGATCTAACTATGCTATCGCATTTGCGACAGAGGTAAAGGTCACCTACTTTGTGTAAGAATATTTTCTCCCATGTATGGGAGCAATTATCGTCAGGTTTTGTATTTAGTATACTGTC
>JBAVTY010000603.1:0-12824 GCA_049696495.1 Candidatus Nitrosopolaris sp. | reverse complement strand
TGCACTTTAGCGCGGCTGAAAGAACAGCCTCTTGGTTGCGACCCCCCATTCCATTTCTTTGAAAACGGTTAAGTTTGACAGTTGTCTCACCTCCCATTACAAACGCAGCAGATCCCCGTGATCGAATGACGTCTTTACTCAAGTCCGCAAGAAAATAACCGAACTCTCGTGCTTCGCCCCCAAAGGAAGAGCCTAAATTCGTTACTTTGCTTACATGCCTTGAAAGATACTTAGTTGCGTAGTTGCACAGCATCGAGTTGTTGCCGATCAATATGTTATGTACCTTCTCAAAAATCGGATCACCATCTTTTGGTGTATCCTCAATTTCACCATTAATACCCTTCGTTAGTAGCCTTTTAACTGAAGTAAAAGGTCTCTGCCATAAACCATATTTTTCTAGCACATCGGCCGCGTCTTGAAATGTCGACCTATCAGGTATAGTTGGACCTGAAGCAATAATATCGATTTCGTCGCCTATAACATCGGACAAGATCAATCCGAGCACTGTACAACCTCTCTTGACATATCGAACAAGTCTGCCACCTTTAACTAGCGAGAGATGTTTGCGGATTACGTTAACCTCATTGATGGTTGCCCCTACGGATAGCAATGCGTTCGTAATTTTCTGTTTATCTCGAAGCGAGACGCCCTTCATAGGTAGCGGTAATAGAGCAGAGCCTCCGCCGGAAACCAGACAAAATATCAAGTCAGATTCAGTAGTCTTACGCAGTAATTCGATAATTTTTATTGTTCCTCGAACGCCTGCTTCGTCAGGCAAAGGATGACCCGCCTCGGTTATCTTTACATGTCTAGTATTTATTAAATTATCAAAATTGGTTTTGATCTTATTACGGGGAATAGTGATTGCGCCGCCTGAGAATCTTTTCTTTAGAATCTTCGAAACTGCGTCTAGCATTTTTGCTGCGGCCTTGCCTGCTCCGACGACGTATATTGATTCATAATCATCTAGATTCAATTTAGTAACATTATTGCTGACATCAGTCATCAATAATTTGGAATTTCTCAATTTGATCGCGTTTTCGACGAGCTTTTTTGGGTCTGAATTAGTGATACAGAATTCTAAGGCAGAAAGAGAGATCTTTAATGATCGGCTAGGGTAGTGGTCTCTTTCCAAGTCAGTCCTATTTAGAATAAGTCCCAATCGGACCGCCCCAATATATATGCGTGATCTGATACGCTGATCGTCCTCACAAGTTTCTACCGGCTGATTGCAACACACCAATTTAAGCCAAATCATAATAAAAAATTTAACAAATTCTATCGTTTGATTGGTTTAATCACCAGCCTGGGTTAAATTATATATATAGTATACACTGTATTAACAATTTTCACAAAATTCATATTGGTAATCCTAATGCTGATAGGTGCCAAGTACGCTTTAATATTTGATAAACATTAGCGTAATGTACACTTTTGTCGCTTTCAAATGGTTAGATGACTCAAAAAAAATGAAGGAGTCTAAAAATATCAGATATTTATTGGAAAGATAAGTTAATCAAACCTTACCTAGGATAAACAAACCGGGGATAAGGTTTCGTGGTTGTCGATCTTAGGCTAAAAGGAATGGCTGGAAAACGAGGATTGATGTTCGTATCCTACTATGGAAGGTCACGTGCATTCATTTCGAATTATAGAACGTGGCAACAATACCATAATTATGGGAAAATTGTCGAAATCGCTTCTTCGCTACTAAGCCACGAAACTCTGCATTTGACCCTGAATAAGTTCTCTCTTTCGGCATCGGCAAAGTTAGATAACTTGTTCGGTCGATCAAATATGTGGGAAAACTACCCACACGGTTTAGGAGACTTTGATAGAATTAGACGCGCTAATCCTGCATCGGCTAAAAATGCACAAAAAATAACCAAAAATAAGACGCAAAAGCGGCCAAGAGAGAGAGACTCTTCCTTAGGAATACATTAATTATCTCGTCCTCAAAAAAACCATATCTGATGTTCAGGATATACACCCCTCAGGATGCAAACAAAGCCCTTCCTGAAGTAAGACGTAGGTTTAACACTATACTTTCTCAAAAAAACAATGTCGTTGCATTACAGGAAGAATTACAGAAAACAGTCGAGTCAGGATCCTCACTAGATAGATTCATTAAAAAAAAGCAGCAGTTAAACGGAGCTGTTTCAAATTTGTACAAGGCAATCGAGCAACTTGAGGATATGGGAATTATGATCAAAAGTGTGGACGACGGTTTGCTTGATTTTCCTTCTATGAGGTTTGACGAAGAGGTCTGGCTTTGTTGGAAGCTTGGAGAAACAGAGATCAAATTTTGGCATGATAAGGACGAAGGATTCATGGGAAGGAAACCCTTAGCACCTAAAGGCTTCCTGACAGGGGAAGATGACCTGACCGACTTAAGATAGGGGATTTGAAGCATTTGAGTATTTTAAGCCTGAATGGAATATTGGAAGATGGTACCAAAGGCTGAAATTTAGGGCATGTTATTGAACAATCGTCTTCATATAGAAAAGATCCAGTCGTTCGATGATCAGTTCGGAATCTTCAAAAGAGTGTACCAACGGTACGACAAAGTTTTCATCCTCGAATCTCTTGTCGGTCCTAAAGAGTTGTCTGAATTTTCTATAATCGGATTTGACCCAGAATTAACGATTACTTGCGACGCCAAAAAATTAAGGATAGTAGACCGATCAGGCGTAATTAAAACAATCAAAGTTTCAGATCCACTATCTCAACTTCGTGAAATTGTTCCAAACGTTCGCGACAATCGGTTCAGATACATAGGTGGTGCAGTGGGGTATGTAAGTTACGATGCCGTACGCTTCTGGGAACAGCTGCCGGTAAAAAATATGGCAAAATATCCTTTCCCATTGCTAGAGTTCGGCATATTCACCGACGGAATCCTTTATAATCACGTAGAAAGACAGGCATATTATTTTTCGATGAGATCAAAGTCTCGTATCAAAGAGATAAATAATATCATTTCAGATAGTCAGAATCCTCAAGAATCAACGTTTTCATATTCATTACCTATACGAAATCTTACTCGAAAACAGTTTATAGAAAAGGTCAATAAATCAAAAAAATATATCTATGATGGCGATGTCTTTCAAGTTGTTCTTTCAAAACGTATGAGTTTTGACATATCTGGAGATCTTCTAGGCGTATATGAAAATCTTAGAGATATAAACCCCTCACCTTACATGTACTTCTTCAAGATGGGTGAGCGACATATCATAGGCTCCAGTCCTGAGATGCTCCTTCGTGTCACAGCAAACCGTTTGGAGACCTTCCCAATTGCCGGAACTAGGCCTGTAGGAGACGATGCAAAGAGGAACCAGCAATTAAGTAGGGATCTTCTAAACGATGAAAAAGAGGTTGCAGAGCATACTATGTTAGTAGATTTAGCTCGCAACGACATTGGAAAGGTAAGTAAGTACGGCACAGTTCAAGTTGAGGAGCTCATGAAAGTTAAGAGATTTAGTCATGTGCAGCACATGATATCTCACGTTACCGGCATCCTTCAAAGTGGCTTAGATTCGTACGACGCATTTAGGGCCGTTTTCCCTGCAGGCACTGTGTCAGGAGCCCCAAAACCGCGTGCTATGGAGATAATCGATGAATTGGAGCCAAATTTTCGAGGGCCGTATGCTGGGGCGATTGGCTATTTTTCTGCAAATGGTTCATGCGATTTCGCGATTACGATCAGATCTATCTTTACTGATAAAAACCGGGCATTCATTCAAAGTGGGGCAGGCATAGTTATGGACTCCATTCCTCAAACTGAATGGCTAGAAACTGAACAAAAGGCAAACGCAATGCTTTCTGCCCTCGAGAAAACAAAAACTACTACCAAATCCTAAGGAACGAGTCTTTTAATTTAATTGAATTGTATCAATGCTTGAAAAGGCATAATCATTTATCTCTTGCTGGTCTAGCGTATCGGTTTGAACGATTACTGTGGTATTCTACTGGTAATTTCGGATCCTTCTGCCTTCCTGTTAGGATTCCTACCACTACGTCATCGGCTTCAATAATACCTTCTAGTCTGAGTTTTCTAACACCTGCTGGAACTGCACCTGACGCCATTTCGCAGTCGAATCCATTCAAACCCACTACCGACATTCCATCGGTCATGTGCTCATCACTTACCTGTGTGACCACACCTTTAGAAATATCAATCGCTCTTAATGCCTTTACTAAATTTGCCGGTTTTCCAATCTGTATCGCGGTAGCACAAGTTTTCGGATATATGCCTTTCTTTTGTTTATGCAGATAATATCTCTCTACCATTTCTAGATCGGGTCTTCCATCATTCCAATCAAGCGCTTTGTTTTCAAACAAACCATTGACTAGCTCATAAAATGAATTTGCTCCCTCGGCATTGATTACTGCAATTCTTGGAATCTTTTTTATCCATCCCCATTCATATAATTCAAGAAGACATTTACCACAGCTGGAGGTATTTCCCAACGCCCCTCCTGGATAAACGATCCAATCTGGCGGATTCCAGTTTAAATGTTCCATCACCCTATAAACGATAGCTTTTTGTCCTTCGAGACGAAATGGGTTGACGGAGTTGACTGTGTACCCTTGCGTCTCGTTTGCCTCTGCCAGGGAGACTGCAAGTGCATCGTCGAAGTTGCCATCAACCTGAATAACTTGAGCTCCAAACTGAAATGCTTGACCTAGTTTCCCCGCAGCAACTTCTCCTCGTGGAATGTATACATCGCATTCTATGTTTTCGTTTGCCGCGTACATTGCTGCTGAGGCAGAAGTATTCCCCGTGGACGCACAGATCAATTTTTTTACACTAAGCATTTTTGCATGTGTAACAGCGGTCGACATGCCATTATCTTTGAACGATCCACTCGGGTTATATCCTTCAGGTTGCAGCAGGAAATTGTCATGATTCATCATGGCATAGTCCGCAACTTTGCTCATTTTATATGGCTTAGAAAGTCTTCCCTCTGCACCATCTAGAGACACTAATACTCGCGCACATTCGTCGAAGCTCTCAATGTTTATCCCAAGAAAATTAATCAGATCTCTAAAACGCCATACGCCACTTTCATTAAAAATGTTCCCTCCATGGTTTCTCCGGGCATAAAATACGTCGATTAGGTTCTTAGATGGCGCTACAGAATATTTGATATCAAGAAGGGAGCCGCAAGAACATTTGTAAAAGTCATTTTCAATCTCAAACGATAAACCGCATGAAGGATTTATGCACTTTTTGATGGCTACAGGCACACAACAATTTCTCTCGAAATATTATTTAGACTTTTTCAAATTTCACGAGAGAATGGTCGTCGTATTTAACTATGTTTGATTTGCCTTAAAACTTCTAATTAACTTATAAAATTACGGCTTTTGAAAGGATTTCTCGTACATCTTTAAAACCTGTTGTATTACGCCGTCCATGTCATCTTCTCTGACCTCAGGAGACACGGCCTGCTTGAGGAGATTATTAACGGTTGTAGAAATTTCTGAGCTTACCTCATCAAAACTATCCACATCAGTATAGGTTTGTTGGTATAGGCGCCGAAGTCTCATAGCATACATCTGAGTTTGATCGCTAAGCGATACTGTGTAAGCATTATTGTTGACCTTGATTTTTTCTTTCGCCATGCAGGTTCTTTCCTGTGCGTAGTGTTTAAAATACTTGCCTACGGCTTGAAATGAATGAATTCGAAGAGGTTACTTATTGTTAGCGTTCTGTAAACATTTTAGTCTTGATAATTTGTCTAACACTTTTTTATTGAAAACCTGATAAGGATTTGGGAGAGGCAGTCATACAAATTGAAGAATCGTTCTGAAATAGAAATAATGGCTTCTATTTTACGTTCCGCTACGAAGGATTGGGAATATAAAACTACCATAATGAATAATGCTATGGTATCGCATTCTCAATTGATTCGATATCTTGCGATTGCGGTAGAAAGAGGATTAGTAAACTACTCAGAGACTAGTGGTCTATACAGAATTACGGAGGAAGGTCTAGTGTATCTCGAGAAATATGAACAGCTCCTTCGCCTTTTGCCTACTATTCCGGAGCTGCCTGATGTGAATGAGGAGATACGACAAGAGATATAGTGTAGGCTAAACATCAAGTCCCTTTGCTTTTTTATTTCGCGAAAAGTCAGTTGAAGCAGGAGAAGAGACAAGCACACACAAGCTGTTCGGTGCAAAAAAATATGAGCCCTGCTATAACAAGGGGTGTGATTTGATAGAAGCAGATTGTAAAGAATTAGAGTTTGCACTAAGGGAATGCGTAAAGAGGAACCAGTGCGAGGGATTACTCCTGTCTGGGGGCCTAGACAGCAGTATCCTTGCCAGCATCTTGAGACCCAAGCAAACCTTCACAGTTGCATGGGACAATCAGGCCCCAGATCTTCCTTATGCTAGGATGGTTGCTCACAAATACAGTAAGAGTCATACAGAATTAATCCTAAATAAAGAAAATAATGTCGTACACATATTACGGGCAGTAATTCAAGGTTTAAAGTCGTTTAGTCCCATCGAGATTAGAAATTCCAGTGTTGCTTACGCAGGGATAATGAGCGCAAAAAAACATGGCGTTATGGATTTAATGACTGGAGATGGCGGCGATGAGTTGTTTGGAGGTTACAATTATCTTAGCCGATATTTTACCGATGTGAACAAGTTAGATATCGAGTTAAGAAGA
Source organism: Candidatus Nitrosopolaris sp. (assembly GCA_049696495.1). Lineage (GTDB taxonomy): Archaea > Thermoproteota > Nitrososphaeria > Nitrososphaerales > Nitrososphaeraceae > Nitrosopolaris. Next base: position 6,142 of record JBAVTY010000603.1, on the reverse strand, counting down.
CTCTGGGACATAATGCATTTCTCTTCAGCAAGCCTTGCAAAAACACTCGACATAGGAATTAAGACCCCTTTTCTAGATGATGAATTTCTTAATTATGCTAAATCCATCCCTACGGAAAAAAAAATAGGTATGTTCTCAGGAAAATTGTGGGGTAAATTTATCCTAAGAAAGTGCTTTCTAGAAGAGCTTGGTAATCATATAGTATGGAGACCAAAACTTGCTCAGGAGGAAGGAGCAGCCACAGTCAATTTAAAACATTTTTTGGAGACCCAATATACCGATATCGATTTTCGTTCGAGAGCAAGGCAGGCGCGAGCAGAGGGCGTGATTGTGAGTGACAAAGAGCATCTTTATTATTACGACGTCTTTAGAAGTTATTTTTGCCCCCCATACGAGGAACATTGTTCTGAAACTCGATGCCCTAGGTGCAATGGCTGTGTGTCAGCTAAAACAAATTTTTGTAGGATCTGCGGGGCTTTCCCAATACGGGCAATCAAGTCTGAACACTAATTGATTATAGCATCTGCAGATTTTCTTTACATGCATTAAATTAACACATCATTTGTAACCGCTAATTGCGGTCACCACAGTGACACATGTTTGATGCACATGTAGATTTTTAATCTATCTGTGACAATACCTGCAGGAGCCAATTAACATATGTCATTCGGTAATAAATGGATAAAACCACAGGCAGAAAGCGTCGGCAACAAATTCCTCGAAGGCCTAAAGCCACAGCCGCCACTTAAGCCGAGAATTGAAGAAGCTCAAAATAAATTACATCTTCAGATATCGAAACTTGATACTATATCAGTAAAGATGCAGGAAAAGGATGTGCTAATTTTTAAACGCATTGTTCATTCTGTGCAAAATCATGACTCTCACTACGCGAGGGTTTTGTCCAGTGAATTGTCGCAGGTTAGGAAGATGAACAAGATGGTAACTTCAGCCAAATTAGCCCTCGAGCAAATACAACTGAGACTGAACACGATTACAGAGCTAGGTGATGTGGTTGTAACCCTGAGTCCAGCGATGTCAGTAATAAAGGGAATCCAGGGGAGGCTTTCTTCGATGATGCCAGAGGCAGATCAGTCACTGGGTCAGATCTCAGATTTGCTTGGTAATATTATGACAGACTCTGGACATATCCCAACTGCTGAAATAGCTGCTGGAAACACAGGATTAAATGATGATGCAATGAAAATCATAGAAGAGGCAAGTGCCATAGTAGAAGAAAATATGAAAGAAAAGTTTCCAGATTTACCTACGAACACAATGCAAACAAGGAAAACGGAAGCCTCACTTTTTTAGAGTTCCATCCTTTTTCCGCCTTTATCAGTAGCGGCTATTCCTCTTATTTCTTTTTTTATTCTCGATATGGTAGGATAGCTGTATTCTTTATCGCGATAGGATCGTATCATCTCTTTCCAGTTGTTTAATCGCCATCTTGCCTGCGTATGATTAAGCATGAGCGTCTCTTTTTTTATTATGCTTTTACGACCTGGCATAAGATATCCGCCAGAAATCGCTCTTTCGCGTTTATACGCAAATCGTAATCCAAACAAAATCATACGTACAGAAAGTGAGTCGAGATAAGTTTGTACTTCTTTTTGTTGTGCGTTCGTTAGCTCCAACTTAAATGTGAATGACTTTGATTCCACAACTTCATAGGACAAATATTACTGTTAATATGTATTTCTAAACTCGAGTTTAGCAATATGCGTCATTGAACGTCTATGAAAACTGGGGGGTAGTGGAACTTCACTTTATCGTGTCATCAAGACGTGATATGCGGCTGCATTGAATCCGGAGCATCGAAGCCTGTTAATGTTTATTTCTAAACTCGAGTTTAGCAATATGTGTCTAATTCTGATCCACTCCAGGAGGTGTCTTTTCCTGGAAAAAAGAAGATTTTGACCAAAAAAGATGGCATTACTGCGAAAAAGAGGGGGTAGGGTGTGTGTGTGCGGCTAGTTCTTAGCAGGTTCGTGTCGAAGACGAGATGCTTTTTGACATCCCAGAAACAACATGATCATCCCTGGGGTGTAAAACTAGGCTCTCTAGATGCACGAAAATGAGTCGGATGCGGCAGCACACACACTCCAGGAGGTATCTTTTCCTGGAAAAAAGAAGATTTTGACCAAAAAAGATGGCATTACTGCGAAAAAGAGGGGATAGGGTGTGTGTGTGCGGCTAGTTCCTAGCAGGTTCGTGTCGAAGACGAGATGTTCGTTCACATTTTATAAATAAGGAAATTCCAAATGATATACTCGCTAAGATTCTTAATGCTGCCCATGCGCCATCCGTTGGGTTTTCACAACCTTTGGAATTTCATTTTGATAAAAGCTAACGAAATTAGGCAGCAGGTTAAAGATTCCTTTGTTAGAAAGAGAGATAAATCCATCTCTATGCTCGATAGTGATAAAACAAAGCAGAAAAGGTATCTTTCACCCAAGCTTGAAGGAATACTGGACTCCGCTATCAATATTTGCGTTACGTACGACCCCACAAGGTTTGGACCATTTGTACTTGGTAGAACTTCGATAGCAGAGACAGGTGTATATAGTGTGTGCTGCGCAATTCAAAATCTCTGGCTTGCTGCAAGAGTGGAAGGAATTGGAATCGGCTGGGTAAGTATACTCACAAACGAAGACAACAGAGAATCCTGTCAATTCCGGATTTTGTTAGACCTGTGGCATACTTGTGTTTAGGATACGTGAGCGAATTTTCAGATAAACCGGATCTTGAACAAACCGGCTGGCTAACCAGGATGGGATTGGAAGAAGTTATCTGCTTTGAACGATGGGCCGGACACAAGAGTGACTCGTGGGAACAGTTCTATGAAACTATGAGTAAAATCAACTAATAAGTATCTTTAACGCGGCCTAGTAGAAACCAACTTTTTTCCGATAATCCAATCAAAGATCTCTATTGAGAGAATCAGGGTATGTCAGATTAGCAAACACCATGCTGCGTGTTTTAAGAAATGCGAGAATACCTATCGTATTTATACCGTTATTTCTACGCAGGAAACGAGGTTATAGCTGGAGACATGAAACCCAACAGATAAGTTTGTACTTCTTTTTGTTCTGCTTTCGTTAGCTCCAACCTAAATGTGAATGGCTTTGAATCCACAGCATTGTAGGACGAATATCCTATTAATATTTATTTCTAAACTCGAGTTTAGAAATATATGTCTTTTATTGAACCTTTATCAAACCGGCGGGTGAAAAGTGGAATGTTTCGGGACGCGAAAAGTCTTTCTAAATAACTCTTCTGCTTGATTGTAATTCATAATATGATTTGCTTTTCGATTAGATAATATTCATTTTTTTCCCAACGATCTCAAATGAATCGGCCGCAGTTTGAAGATCATCCTTATCGTGCAAGGAGGTGACAGTCAGTCTGAGTCGAGCCTTTCCCTTCCCCACCGTAGGGTACCTGATAGGTTGAACGAAAACACCATTAAGCAATAACTCTTTAGAAAATTCGATGGCTAATTTTTCATCACCGATCATCACAGGGATAATCTGGCTGGTGCTCCTGTCAATCGAGAAGCCCAAATCTGTCAATTTTTTGTAAAAAAATGCAATGTTTCTAAATAGCCTATGTTGCAGATTTCCATTTACTGCAACAGGAATGGCTGCCAGGGCGCCTGCACACAAATGCTCTGGTAACGCCGAGGTGTAAATGAATTGACGTGATTTATTGACCAAAAGTTCTCGAACCAACTTAGAGCTTGCGACGTATCCTCCGAAGCATCCTAACCCTTTGCTCAAACTGCTGACGTTAACGTCTATCAGCTCTTTAACATCAAAGTACGCCGGTACACCAGAATATGAACCAGGTGAGCCAAATACAAAATCCCCATGAGCATCATCAACTATCATAATAGCATTATGATCCTTCGCAAGGCAACAAATCTGATCAAGATCTGAAAAGTCTCCATCCATACTGAAAACACCCTCAGTGACTACTATCTTGTCGCATGTGGTTGAGCGTAATAGAGCGCTTAGCTCCTCGATATCGTTATGACGGAAGACCTTGATAGTTGCATGACTTAGCCTACACGCATCTATTATGCTTGCATGGTTGAGTTCGTCACTAAAGATCGTCGTATCCTTGTTGGCGAGTGCAGTAATTACACCAAGATTTGCCATATAGCCATTCGGGTAAATGAGCGATGATTCGGTGTCTCGATGTTTTGCAATTTGCTCTTCGAGCTCTAATAACTCTGGAGCATTACCAGCTACCAACCTAGAACTGCACTGTGATATATGGCGTAACGAAGATAGAGCCTCATTAATGACTAGTGGATTCCTTGATAATCCAAGATAATCATTTGAACAGAGGTGGATTTTTTCTATTCCATCGACTAATACCCTCGCTCCGTAAACCTCAACAGTCTGTGGTCTCCTATAGAAATTATTTTTTTTGAGTTCAGCAAGTTCGAGTTTAATAGAATTAGGTGTGAAGACCAATTTCCTGTATCATCTGAAGGTCCTTGTGCGGGCTATTTCCACCGACCGTAAGATATCCACCGGTGATCAACCCGTTTGCACCAGCTTTCAAGGCCAGTCTGCCTTTATCTTTCAAATGCACCTCTCTTCCGCCAGCAATCTTCAGAATCGTCTTGGGCATTATAAATCGCCACACCGCAATTGTTCTTATAGCATCATCGGCAGGGATCTGCGGAGCATGTGCTAGAGGAGTTCCTTGTTGGGCTACCAAGATATTCACAGGAACCTCTTCTGGCCTAAGCGAAGCAATAGAAAAACCGAGTTCTAGCCTCTGTTGAGGAGTTTCCCCCATCCCGATAATTCCTCCACAACATAATTCCAGCCCTTCGTCTTTTACAATTTGTGCCGTCTTGATTCTGTCAGCAAAGTCGTGAGTTTTACATATCTTTGAAAAATAACTTTCAGCTGCTTCTAGATTGTGATTGTATCGTTTGACTCCCAAGGATTTTAGCTTACGAGCCCTTTCATGGGTCATGAATCCAAGCGAAACATTAATGTCAATATCCACCTTCTTCTTTATCTCGGAAATGGTTTCACAGATTTGGTGAAAGTCTTTTTCAGGTGGTGCCCTATAAGCACAAACAAGGCAAAAACTTGAAGCACCGTTTTCTTTGGCCGCCTGTGCTCGTTGGATTATTACTTCAGTGGACAAAAGTGGATATTTATTAATCCTGCTATCATGGAATGATGATTGTGCACAAAAGGAGCAGTCCTCGGGACAGCTGCCTGACTTTGCGTTTAGGAGTGTTTCGACATCTACTTTATTTTCATTAAATGTTCTTGTTATTGTGTTAGCACATTCTGCAAGTGTTCCAAGATGATCTGTGAAAAGCAATCGCTCCGCTTCATCAAAAGTAATAGCCGAGCCAGCGAGGACGTTATTCATCCTATCGTTGATGAAGTCACGGTTCTGCATTATAATTGAAAATAGACTGACCATAATTAACTTTTGGAATATTTGTAATATATGGGTGAGAATCACACTGATGATCGTGGTATTTCAGAATTCGAGTATAGAAATATGAACCAGCATCTAAGGTACCTCCAGAAAGTGTGAACATCAACCGATCACGAATTGATGACGTGGATATAATGCAATGTTTTCCGGTAGTGTACTCGTCAACATTCTGAGGATTTGATTCAATCATTGACATTCAATTGAATCCCCAACATTTGGAGTAACTTCGACATTCCATTTGGCTTGATCACGTATTAAGACGGGATCGATATTTCAAAATTCGAATATAGAAAGAGAATCACGTAATGCGGAATGGCATAAAAATAGGATGCTACAAAAAACGCGAATGTTAGTAGATGGCCACCTGTGATTTGAATACCAGGCTCACGTCCAGTATCACTTTAAGATATTTCAGAATTCGAATATAGAAAGGTGAACTAGCAACTACGCGCTCTTCATCTAATGTGAAATGGCATAAAACTATGGTATAGGATGACATTTTATCCTACAAAAAGTGTGAATGTTAGCAGATCAGGCGCGGGAAATACGTAACGGATTACTAGTAAAGTCAAATCTCAAAAAGGAATACCCGGCGTAGATACGCGTATGAGCCTAGAACGAATTTCGTCACAGATGCACATTTTCTAAAATGTTCAGATACGGG